>JBKPMF010000304.1:0-10304 GCA_046732015.1 Actinomycetota bacterium | reverse complement strand
GATGTGCGCTCGTCGCGTTCCCCCTCACCACCGAGGACATCCGGTCTTGCGTTCGCATCGCGCGTGCACACGGGCTGCCCATCGTGCCCCGCGGATCCGGCACCGGGTTGGCGGGGGCCGCCACACCGACAGGCGATTCGCTCGTGGTCGTCACCAGCAAGATGACGCGCATCCTCGAGGTCCGGCCCGAGGACGGCCTCGCGTGGGTGGAACCAGGCTTGCCGAACCTCGACCTGTCGATGGCGCTCGCACCGATGGGGTTCACGTACGCGCCCGATCCGTCGAGTCAGCAGACGTCCTCGATCGGCGGCAACGTCAACACGAACGCCGGCGGTCCGCACTGCTTGGCTTACGGCGTCACCAGCGCGCACGTCCTCGCGCTCGACGTGGTGCTCCCCGACGGCACGGAGGCGCGCGTCGGCTCCGAGGGGCCCGAGGCCGCCGGGTACGACCTGCGTGGCGTCGTGGTCGGCAGCGAAGGCACGCTGGGCATCGTGGCGCGCGTGTGCGTGCGCATCCTGCCGAGGCCACCCGCCGTCCGGACCCTGCTGCTCGACTTCGCCACCGTGGAAGCCTGCGCCCAGACCGTGACCGACATCATCGGACGGGGGGTAGTGCCGGCAGCGGTCGAGATGATGGACCAGGGCATCGTCCGGGCCGCGGAGGCGTTCGCGCACGCGGGCTATCCCACCGAGGCCGCCGCGATCCTGATCGTGGAGGTCGACGGCACACCGGGGTCGGTCGAAGCGCAGTCGCTCCAGGTGGAGGAGGCCGCCGCGGCCAACGAGGTGGGTACGATCCGCATCGCCGCCGACGACGCCGAACGCGCGTTGCTGTGGAAAGGTCGCAAGAGCGCCTTCGGCGCGGTCGCGCAGATCGCTCCCCACTACCACCTGCACGACTGCGTGGTGCCGCGAACGAAGCTCACCGAGGTGCTGGTCGGCGTGTACGCGATCGCCGAACGCCACGGCCTCATCGTCACCAATGTCTTCCACGCCGGCGACGGGAACCTGCATCCGCTGTTCTCGTTCGACCGGACCGTGCCCGGCACCCTGGAGCGGGTGCTCGAGGCCAGCGACGAGGTGGTGCGTCTCTGCGTCGACGCCGGCGGCGCCCTGTCCGGCGAACACGGGATCGGCTTGGAGAAGCGCGACTTCATGCCGCTGATGTTCAGTGAGGACGACCTGGCGGCGCAGGCGTGCGTGCGCTCGGCGTTCGACCCCGACGGCATCATGAACCCGAGCAAGGTGCTGCCCGACGGGGCCCGATGCGGGGACTTCGCGGTCGCTCGCGCGGCAACCGACGACGCCGCCGAGGCGGCTGCGAACCTGCCGGAGGGTTCGTGGCTCTGATCGCGCGTCCGGCTCGGTTGCGCCGCCGGGATCTGCAACTGCTGGCCAAGATCGGCCTGGCCGCGATCCTGGCGTGGTGGATCAGCGACCTGCTGGGGGCCGACCGCCCCGCGTTCGCCGCCATCGTGCCGCTCGTGGCCTTACGTGCCGACGACCCCTACGGCGCGCTGGGCCTGTCGCTGTTCCGGGTGGCCGGCACGGTCCTGGGCATCCTCCTGGGCATCGCGGCGTTGGCGATCGACCCGAGCGCGCCCCTGTGGCTGGTGGCCGCCACGATCGTGGTCTCGCTTCTGTTGGGCTTGTTCGTGCGGTCCTCGAACGAGCCGATCAATCCCATCGCTGCCGTGACGGCGGTCGTCGTGATCTACGTCGGGAAAGGGCGGGCCGATGCGTACGGGTGGATCCGGATCTGGGAGACGTTGCTCGGGGCGATGGTCACGATGGCGGTCGCGGCCTTCGTGTGGCCGCCCGATCCGATCGCCGGGTTGCGCGAGATGCTGGGTGACCTCCGCGAGGATGTGGCCGCCGACCTCCGAGATGTCGCGCGGTTCCCCGGTCTGCCGCTCCACGAAGCGGACATGCTGCTGGACGAACGCCTCCGCCGGTCCATGGATACCGGCGACACCACGCGCACGATCGACCGAGCCAACTCCGGTCTCCGCTGGAACCCGCGCCACCGCGGTCGCCGACCTGAGTTGATCATGCTCGCTGTGCCGATCCGCGAACTGGCGGCCATGTCTCGGTACTCCCGTTCCCTCCTGTGGTCGCTGATGGGCGATCCCGTCGGGGATCGGATCCGTACGTGGCCGGAAGAGGGCCTGACCGCGTTCCAGCAGGCTCTCCAACACGCCGACGCGGCCGCCGGGGACGTGGCCGAAGCCCGCGATCCCACCGCCGAGATCGCCGCAGCCGACGAAGCCTTGGAACGGTTCGCCTCGCATGCCGGCGGCGGGGGCGCCGCGCAGCTCGCCGTGGACCTGCACGGCGGTGCTCGCGCCATGATCCGCGTCCTCAAACCCGAGACCACGGCTCGATTGCGCGCCCTGGTGCTGGAGCGGTACGGACCCGAAGGCGCTCGATGACCACCGAGCGGTTCCATCCGAGGACGTCCGCGGATGTCGTGGAGATCGTCCGAGGCGCTTCGGCCGATCGGCGAACGTTGCTCCCGGTGGGCGGTCGCGCGCACATCGACCGCGGCAACCCGACCGAGCCCGACGCCGAGCTCTGGACCACCCAACTCGACGGGATCGTCGCCTACGAACCCGCCGAGATGCTGGTCGTGGTCGAGGCGGGGATGCGCTGCGGCCAACTCGCGACCGCGCTCGCCGAACACGACCAGGAATGGCCGGTCGACGCGACGGCGGAAGCCACGGTGGGCGGCGTGATCGCGGCCGGCGCCTCGTCGTTCCGCCGCCGCCGCGTGGGGCATGTGCGCGACACCGTGGTGGAGATGACGACGGTCACCGGCGACGGCCGCACGATCACCAGCGGCGCTCGCACGGTGAAGAACGTCTCGGGCTTCGATCTGCACCGGCTGATGACGGGCTCGCTCGGCACGCTGGGGGTGATCGTCCAGGTGGCGCTGAAGATCCGGCCGCTCCCCCGCGGCCGGGCGGTGCTCCTCGCATCGACCGACGACGCGATGACGCTCGCCGATCGATTCGCCACGACGGTGCCACAAGCGGCCGCCGTGGTGGCGTCGCCGGACTCTGTGACGTTGCACCTCGAAGGTTGGGCCGACGAGGTGTCGGAACTCGCGACCATGGCAGGCGCGATAGCCAGGCTCGAGGTCGTGGACGATGCCCACCGCCCAGCCCATCCGGAGGCGGCAACCGTTGCCGAAGTGGCGGTCGTACCGTCGCGCCTGCCGGACGTGCTGGTGCGGCACGACCGTTGGCAGGCGCTCGCCGGCGTCGGGATCGCCTGGGTCGGGGTGGACGGGCCGGAGGAACTCGCAACGCTGCGCACCGCGGTGGCCCAGGCGGGCGGCATCGCCCCGGCGATCACCGGACCCGGCGGACTGGGCCCCTCTCCTGTTCCGGCGCCGGAGGTGCATCAGCGGCTGAAGGCCGCGTTCGATCCACACGGCGTGCTCGCCCCCGGTCGCTTCTGGGACGTTGGCTGAGCCACTCCGCAACAGCAGAACCCGGCCGTCCGCGCGTCCGCGGTGGGGCCGGGTTCGATCGAACATCTCAGCAGCAGGGACCCTCAGGGCAGCAGTCCGAAGGGCAACACGGATCCAGGTTCCGCACGGGACACCTCCTCTCATATCGAGTGCGGTCGATACGTTGGCAGATACATCGATGCGTGTCAATATATCGGGATGATGATCAGGGAGATCGGGGTGATCGACGAAGCGTGCTGCACGCCATTGGTGGAGGCCCCGCTGTCCGAAGACGATGCGGAGCGGTTGGCCTCGGCGCTCCGTGTGGTGGCCGATCCCGCCCGGCTCCGCCTGCTCAGCCTCATCACCGCGTCGGGCGAAGCCTGCGTGTGTGACCTCACGCAGCCGCTCGGGCTCTCCCAGCCGACCGTCAGCCATCACCTCAAGGTGCTCACCGATGCCGGTTTGCTGGCGCGCGAGCAGCGCGGTCGCTGGGCGTTCTTCCGCCTCCAACCGCACGGCCTGGATCTG
Organism: Actinomycetota bacterium; assembly: GCA_046732015.1. GTDB lineage: Bacteria > Actinomycetota > UBA4738 > UBA4738 > HRBIN12 > JAOUEA01. The sequence continues at coordinate 6,317 of JBKPMF010000304.1, read as the reverse complement.
CTCCGGGACGCGCTCGCCCCGAGCTAGTCCGGACTGGACCCGTGGAGCGCGCGGAGGCGCTCGCCGGCCGCTTCGAGCGTCGTCAGCGTCTTGCAGAACGCGAACCGCACCAGGTGGGCGCCGTCCTCGGGACGGGAGAAGAACGACGAACCCGGCACGGTGGCCACGCCCACGTGCTCGACGAGGTGGCGAGCGGTCGCGACGTCGTCGCCCAGTCCGAGATGTGAGCAGTCCGCCATCACGTAGTAGGCGCCGGCCGGCGGAGCCGCCTCGAACCCCGCTTCCGCGAGGATCGTCATCATCAGGTCGCGGCGCTCGGCGTACTCGGCAGCCGCGTCCGCGTAGTAGCTGGCCGGGAATCCGAGCGCCGTGATGCCCGCCACCTGTAGCGGCGCCGCGGCCGCAACCGTGAGGAAGTCATGCACGGAGCGGATGCCCCCCATCAGCGCACGGGGAGTGATCGCCCACCCCACGCGCCACCCCGTCACCGAGTAGGTCTTCGACAGGGCGCTGATGGTCACGGTTCGCTCGGCCATGCCGTCCAGCGTGGCGATCGGGACGTGGCGGGCACCGTCGTAGGTGATGTGCTCGTAGATCTCGTCGGTGATCGCGATGGCGTCGTACCGCACACAGAGCTCGGCGATCAGCGACAACTCCTCGCGGCTGAACACCTTGCCGGTGGGGTTGTTGGGCGAGTTGATCACGATCGCGCGGGTCCGGTCGGTGAATGCCGCGCGCAGCTCGGCCTCGTCGAACGTCCAGTCGGGCGAACGCAGGGTGACGAGCTTCGGCGCGGCGCCGGACAGGATCGAGTCCGGGCCGTAGTTCTCGTAGAACGGTTCGAAGATCACGACCTCGTCGCCGGGATCGAGCACCCCCAGCATCGTCGCGATCATCGCCTCCGTGGAACCGCACGTGACGCAGATCTCGGTCTCGGGATCGACCGCCATGCCGTAGTCACGCAGATACTTCGCGGCGATCGCCTCCCGGAACGCCGGCACACCCCACGTGATGGGGTACTGGTTGTGATCGTCGGCGATCGCCTTGGCAGCCGCATCCTTCAGCGCCTGTGGCGCCGCGAAATCCGGGAACCCCTGCCCCAGGTTGATCGCCCCGTGCAGGTTCGCCAGGCGCGTCATATCGCGGATCACCGACTCCGTGAACGACGACGCCTTCGCGGACGCGTGCAGCTTCGATGGCTCCATGGCGCCAGAGACTATCCGGCCAGCCACGTTGCGAGATCGACGACCTCGCGCCGGGTCTCAGGATCATCCGACCCGACCGCGATGCTGGTCACCATCCGGTAGATCGCCGCGCGGACGAAGAGCTGTGGGAACGCCTCGAGATGTGCGGTCGCGGCGACGAGCGGGCCGGGGTCGGAGTCCCACCAGCGGACGGCGTCGTGGACGACGATGGCACTGGCGAACCCGGCCGGTCGCCAGTAGGGCGTCGGGTCGATGATCGCAGGCGCCAGGTCGTGGGCGAACAGCACGTTGTCAGTGAGATCGCCGTGGATCAGCTGGGACGGCAGCGAAACCGGCCGACGTAGGTCGAGGAGGCGGTCGAGCCACGGATCCGGCATGGGAGGCTCGGCCTCTCCCCACGCGACGCGGTCACCGACGGCCCAAGGGTGGGTTCGCTCCTCGATGAACGACGGCTGAGGTAAGTGCGCGGTCGCCCGATGGAACCGCTCACAGAGCGCGAGCACGTCGAGCCAGCGGTCTTGCACGGGGTGGTCCCCCGCCAGCCAGGTTTGGGCGCACCAACGGTCGACCACCCACCGCCCGTCGAGTGCCGGCACCGGGAGGGCCAACCGGAAGCCGTCCTCCCGCACGGTCGGAAGGTGGTCCCCGAGCCAGGCCCACTCGTCGCCCCGGGGTGCAGCCTTGAATACCAGGTCGCCTGCGCGCCACGCGAACGAGGCGTGCCGGTGCAACATCTCGCCAGATCCCGCGAAGCCGAAGGCGGCGAATACGATGCGACGCGCCTCTGCCTGCTCGACCTCGAGGACGGCATCCCGCCGACGTTGCCGGAAACCCGACCATTGCATCCCGGCGATCCACGCCAACTCGGTACCGACGATCGCGACCGGGATCCAACGCCAGCCGAACAGCAAGGCGACGGGGATCGCCACCAGTGCCCAGCTCGCGAGGCGGATCGGCCATGCGATCGTCCCCCGGTAGAGCCACGTCGCGAGGCGACGTCGATCGCTGCCGAGCCGCCCGAACCTGGTCCTGCGCAGCAGCGCGGTGGTTGGCCTCCCGCCCTCGTCGGATTCAAGCCCTGGAGGGCGGCTCACAGGTGGCTCCGCAGACCCCACAGTTCGGGGAAGAACCGCTTGTCCAGCGTGGAGCGCAGGTAGCCGACACCGCTGGATCCTCCGGTTCCCCGTTTCGCGCCGATCTCGCGTTCGACCATCAGCACGTGGAGGTAACGCCACTGCGCGATCGATTCGTCGTGGTCCACGAGACCCTCGCTCACCGCGAACAACTCTGGATGCTCGCGTGCCATGGCCACCAGTGAAACCATGCGCGCGTCCTCGTCGTCGACCGGCATCGGCAACCCACGGGCTTCCATCAACGCGCGGAAGCCGTCCCAGAGCGTCGGTTCGTCAAGGCGCTTCACCAACCGTTCGTGCTCGGGCTCCGACGTCGCCATGTCCTGCAGGAAGCGTTCGTCCTTCAACCCCGAGACGAACTCCACCTCGCGGAACTGCGCCGACTGGAACCCGCTGGCCGGCGTGAGCACGGCACGGAACTCCAGGAAGTCCTGCGGGGTCATCGTCTGCAGCACCGCGATGTGCTCGATCAACACCCGCTCGATCGCGTGTACCCGCGTCAACAGATGCCGCGCCTGCTCCGGATGCCCGTCGAACATCTCGTCGCGGATCGACTCCAGCTCGAACAACAGCTGACGGAACCAGAGCTCGTACGCCTGATGCACCACGATGAACAACAGCTCGTCGTGCACGGCGGGATCGGACTGCACCTGCTGCAACGCCAGCAGTTCGGGCACCTTCAGGTAGCCGCCGTAGGTGAGGAGCCCTTCCTCCGCCTGCTCGGTGAGCCGGCCGAAGCGTCGCTCACGTCCCTCCGGCTCGGTCATGAGCGCGACCGTAAGGTGCCGGACGAGCCAGGGTCAAACGGGCAGCCACTGCGCGGTCGGCGTGTGAGGATGGGACCGTGCCCACCGACGACCTCCCCGTGGCCCCGCTGGGGACCGACATGCCCGAAGGCACCCGGTTCATCGGCCGAGAGCCGGGCTCGACGGCGAACTGGCGAGCCACCGACCATCCCGCCGATGTCGACCTCGACTCGTGCGTGGCGTGCGGGCTGTGTCTGCCGCACTGCCCCACCTACCGGTTGACCGGCGAGGAGTCGGCCTCGCCTCGGGGGCGGATCGCGGCGATGCGATCGGTGGCCGACGGCGTCGCCGAGGTCGACGACACGTTCGCCTCGTTCATGGACCTGTGCCTGGTGTGTCGCGCGTGCGAGGACGTGTGTCCGTCGCACGTGCCCTTCGGACGGATGATGGAAGCGGCTCGGGTGCAGATCGAGCCGATGCGATCGCGTCGGGCACGCTTCGCCCGGTGGATGGGGCTGGATGTCGCGCTCCCGCACAAGAAGCTGCTGTGGATGGCGGCCGTCCTCCAACCGGTGGTGCGCCCGTTCATGCCCCGGCGCATCCGCGACATCACGCCGAAACCCACCGCGAGGTTCCGCCGGCTGCCCGCGGAGACCGAGCCACCGGCGGGCGTGACGGTCAGAGGCACGGTGGCGATCCTGTCGGGGTGCGTTCAGGACCGCTGGTTCCGCGACGTGAACGAGGCCACGATCCGCGTGCTGGCGCGCAACGGGTGGCGCGTGCTGGTGCCGCGGAGTCAGGTGTGCTGCGGCGCGCTCCAAGCCCACAACGGACGGCTGGACACCGCCCGGCACCTGGCGCGGCGCAACGCGGCGGCGTTCGCGGGCGCGGACCACGTCGTGGTCAACGCCGCGGGGTGCGGCGCCCACATGCGCGACTACGGCGACCTCGCGGACGACCTCGCGCTTCCCGTCCGTGACCTCATGGCGTTCCTGTACGAGGAAGGGTTGACCTCGGCACCGAGCGTCAGCGACCAGGTGACGGTCGCCTATCACGACGCCTGCCACGCCTTGCGTGCCCAGCACGTTCGGGCGGAGCCCAGGGCGCTGTTGCGACAGGTTCCCGGGATGGAGGTCGTCGAGATCGCGAACGGCGACCGCTGCTGCGGGGCCGCCGGGCTCTACAACGTCACCGAGCCCGAGATGTCGGGGCGACTGATGCGCGAGAAGGCCGAAGCCGTGCGAGACACGGGCGCCGCGATCGTCGCGAGTGCCAATCCCGGGTGTTCGCTGCAACTCCGTGCCGGCCTGCGCACGCTGGGGGCCGACGTCGAGGTGGTGCACCCGGTGCAGCTGCTCGACCGAGCGGGGAACGAACCCGTCTAGAGGCCCGAGCCGAACGCCTGCAGCAGGCCTCCCGTGGAGCCGGGGTCGGAGTCCGCGGCAGCCTGCGCGCGACGAGCGGCGGACCGGGAGAGCAGGGCCGGCATCGCCTCACCACCGACGGTGAGCCCCAGTTGAGCACTCACCCGTGACAGGACCGGTTCGCCGGGGTCTGGCCCCGGGAGCACCAGGACCACGTTCGTCACGGCTCGTTCGCCGCCGGAGTCCGAGGGGTCGTTCACGATGCCTTGACCCTTGACCCACATGGTCGAGCCTCCACCCCCGTCCAGGTTCACCGCGTTCACGGCGCCGAGATCGCGGAGGTAGCTCGCGAACCCGATCAGGGTCATGCCCACCGACGAGCTCTTCCGGCCGTCGACCGTGACCAGCAGGATGTGTCCGTCGGCGGTGACGCCGATGCCGGTTCGAGGGTTGCGGGAGCAGAAGTAGGAGCTGCAGGTGTTCGCGACGTTCTTCCCGTCCTTGACCAGGATCGGCATCCCGCCGACCGAGTCCATCACGCCCTTCCATCCGAACGACCACTTCAGGCGGATGTGCTGACGCCTCTTCATCTCCTTGATCGCGACGGCGCCCGCGCCGCTCATCTTGGAGGAGAGCACCACGGTGCTGCTCCGCATGCCCATGGGCGACGCCAGGCATCGACGGCGGACCACGGTGTAGTCGCGCACGACGCCCACGCCGTTCTTGCCGAACAGCATCTTGCCGGCGGGCTTGAGGCGCACCGAGCACGCGTCCGACGGGGGGCGCTCGGCCCGGCCTCCGTACGCCGTGAAAGCCACGATGCCGGTGCCCTTCGGAGCGCCGGTGTTCCACCCGGCGATGGAGAACGACCGGTTGGTGGCGACGTTCTTGCCGCTGCCGCCGACGCGTTCGGTATCGATGTAGGCGGCGGACTCGTCTTGGGCGATCGCGAAGCTGGCCCCGTTCTGCAGACCGAGCTCCTTCAGGGTGCCGTCCTCGGCGAACGGGTGCAGCGGGCGCCCCGGGGAAACCGTGAAGTCACCGTTGATCGCCGCGAGCGCTCCGCGGGTGTCGCCGATCACGCTCGTTCGCGCGTACGACCCGATCTCGCCACCGGCCGTCGCGATGTCGATCGTGGGCGGCTTGGAAGGATCGATCGTGAGCACCCGCAGGATCCACGGACCGGCGGGGTCGGCGATCCTCGTCAAGGTGAGCCCGGGAGCCAAGGTCTGGGTGGAGGAGGTCTTGGCGGCACGCGGCGTGGCGGTAGCCGCCGTGACACCGGAAGAGGCCACCGTCGCCAGCGTCATCCCCGTCATCACGGCCATCGCAGAAGCGATCGACCGTATCCCTCGCATGGACTAGTCATCGGCGGGTCGACCCCCGAACTTGAAACGACGATGCGTGCTGCATCCCAACGGGTCCTGCGCTCCGCTTGACCTTGGCAACGTTCGCTCCTACGGTCGAACCGTCAGGCAAGCCGTTCCCCCGGTTGGAGGACACCCCCATGAGGTACGTCAGCGTCGGCCGACGGTTCGCCGCCCTGCTGCTCGATTGGATCATCCTGCTCGTGGTCGCGATCCCGTTCGCCGAGATCCATTCCGGCAACGGCAGCTTCGAGATCTCGTGGCTCGGCTGGCGGTTCGCGCTGGCGTGGATCGCGGTCCCGCTGACCTACGTGGTGCTGTTCGAGTGGCTCGCGAGCGCCACACCGGGGAAGTTCCTGGTGGGCATCAGGGTGCGCAAGGACACCGGCGGCAGGATCGGGTTCGGTCAGTCGCTGGGCCGGAACCTCGCCCGCCTGATCGACGGCCTCCCGTACGTGATCCCCTACCTGGTGGGCGGCCTCGTCGTGCTGGGGTCCGATAC
>JBKPMF010000303.1:0-19987 GCA_046732015.1 Actinomycetota bacterium | reverse complement strand
GATGTTCTCGGTCCTGCCGGCGGTCGACCTCACGCAGGGACGGCTGGGCGCGTATTCGCCCCAGGGGCCGGTCCCCCTGGAAGCATTCGGCGGCGATCCCGTGGCGGCGGTGCGCTCGTTCGTCGAGTCGGGGGCTCGCTGGTTGCACGTGGTCGACATGGACCTGGCCTTCGAAGGCACGGTGGGCAACGCCGAGGCCGTCGTCGCGATCCGCGAGGCGTTCCCCGATGTGGCGATCCAGGCGAGCGGCGGTATCCGCACGCCAGGAGAGGCCGCCGCGTTCCTGTCGGCCGGCGCCGCCCGCGTCGTGATCGGTTCGGCGGCGTTGGGGGACGAGCGGGGGTTCGCGGAGGTGGCTGCCGCGACCGGCGGGCACTACCTCGTCGGGATCGAGGTCGCCGACGGCCGCATCCGGTCGCGCGGCCGTGAACCGGTGGACCTGGATCTCATGGCGACCCTGGGGTGGCTCACCGCGACCGGGGCGCCCGGCTACGTGGTGACCGCCGTGGCCAAGGTCGGCTCGGCCTCGGGGCCCGACGATGTCACCGTCAGGCGTGTCGTGCGATCGGGGAAACCCACGGTGGCCGCGGGGGGCATCGCCTCCGTCGATGATCTGGTCGCGGTGCACCGGGCGGGCGCGGTGGGCGCGGTGGTGGGGCGCGGCGCGCTCGAAGGGTCGCTCCCGTTGACCGAAGCCCTCGCCTGGGCCGCCGAACACTAGACTTGGCGCCCCCATGGGCTTCCTCACCGACCTGGTGGACGACCTCCGCCGAGCGCTCGACCGCCAGCCGCTCGACGACGCGGCGCTGCTCGCACGTGCGCGAGCCCGAGCGCCCGCCCGTGGCTTCGAGGAGGCGCTGCGGGCGCACACGCCGGCGGTCATCGCGGAGGTGAAGCGGGCCTCGCCGTCGGCGGGTGCGATCGCTGAGGACGCCGATCCCATCCAGCAGGCGCAGGCCTATCGTGACGGCGGGGCCGCGGCGATCTCCGTCCTGACCGAACCCACGCATTTCCACGGCTCGCTCACCGACCTCGAGGCCGTCCGGACCGGTGTCGACATCCCGGTGCTGCGCAAAGATTTCCTCGTGGTGCCCTCCCAATTGGTCGAGGCGCGCGCCCACGGCGCCGACGCCGCGCTGCTGATCACCTCGTGCCTGCGCGACGACGAGCTCGCGGCGATGCTGGCCACCGCCGCATCGCTGGGGCTGGGCATCCTGCTGGAGACCCACTCGGATGATGATCTCGACCGGGCACTCGCCACCGAGGCGCCGGTGATCGGCGTTAATGCGCGAGACCTGGAGACCCTGGAGGTCGACGCCGGCGGTGCGAGGAGCCGGCTAGGCAGGATCCCTGCCGACCGGGTCGCGGTGATGGAGAGCGGGATCGCCTCGAGGACGGATGTCGAGGCCGCCGTGGCGGCCGGCGCGTCTGCCATCCTGGTGGGCGAGGCCCTGATGCGATCGGACGATCCGCGCGCCGCGGTGCGCGCCTTGACGGGAGAGGAGTCGATGACATGACCGTGGCCACTCGAGCCGGCAGCACGCCGGCCGCGGCGGTGCCAGACGCGCGCGGGCGCTTCGGCACCTACGGCGGCCGGTACGTCCCGGAGGTGCTGATCCCCGCCCTGGACGAGCTGGCCGAGGCATGGTCCACGCTGCGCACCGACCCGGGGTTCGTCGCGGAACTCGGCACACTCTCGCGCGAGTTCGTGGGCCGACCGACGCCGATCACGCCGGCCAAGCGCCTGTCGGCCGAACTCGGCTACGACATCTGGCTCAAGCGTGAGGACCTCGCGCACACCGGGGCGCACAAGATCAACAACGCCCTCGGTCAGGCGTTGATCGCCAAGCGGTTGGGCAAGGAGCGCATCATCGCCGAGACCGGCGCCGGCCAGCACGGCGTGGCGAGCGCCACCGCATGTGCCCTCTTGGGCCTTCCGTGTGTGGTGTACATGGGCGAGGAAGACATCCGCCGGCAGGCCCCCAACGTCGCTCGCATGAAGCTGCTCGGCACCGAGGTCGTGCCGGTCACGGCCGGGACGAAGACGCTGAAGGAAGCCGTGAACGAAGCCCTGCGCGACTGGGCTGCGTCCGTGCAGAACACCCACTACATCCTCGGTTCGGTCGTCGGCCCGCATCCGTTCCCCGTGCTGGTCCGCGATCTCCAGCGGGTGATCGGTGACGAGGCCAGGCGTCAGTACGCCAAGGCCACCACGGTCGATCCCGAATACGTCCTGGCGTGCGTGGGAGGTGGCAGCAACGCCATCGGGATGTTCACCGCCTTCGTCGGTACACCCGGCGTCGAGCTGATCGGGGTGGAGGCGGGCGGCCGCGGGTTCGGCCTGGGGGAGCACTGCTCATCGATCACGCAGGGGCAGCCAGGCGTATTGCACGGCGCGTTGTCCTACCTACTGCAGGATGCCGACGGCCAGGTGGTCGAGACCCATTCGATCTCGGCCGGGCTGGACTATCCGGGGGTGGGGCCCGAGCACGCCTACCTCAACGACGCAGGTCTTGCCCGCTACGTGTCGGCCACGGACGAGGACGCCCTCGAAGGCTTCCAGGCGCTGGCACGCACCGAGGGCATCCTGCCGGCCCTCGAGCCCAGCCACGTCATCGGGTGGCTCCTACAGCGGCCGCTCCCGGCGGGTTCCCGCATCCTCGTGTGTTTGTCGGGCCGCGGTGACAAGGACCTCGACACCGTGCTGGCGGCGCTGGGCGAGCGGAGCCTCCACTGATGGGAGCCCTGGAGAAAGGGCTGCGCGCCCGAAGGGAAGGGGGCAGCGGTGCGTTCGCCCCGTACGTGACGGGCGGATTCCCCGGCGTGGACGCCGCGTTGCTGCGCGGTCTCCAGGATGCCGGTGCCGACACGATCGAGGTGGGGCTGCCGTTCTCCGATCCCGTGATGGATGGGGGCGTGATCCAGGAGGCATCTCGCCGTTCGCTGGAAGCCGGCACGACCCCGGCGGATGTGCTGGCGCTTATCGAAGACGCCTCGCTCACGATCCCGATCACGGTGATGACCTACGTGAACCCGGTCCTGCGCATCGGAGCGGACGCGTTCTTCGATCGTGCTCGCTCGGCGGGCGTCGACGGGATCATCGTGCCCGACGTCCCCGTCGACGAGATCGACGAGCTGCGCGCATCGGCCGACGCCCGCGATATCGACACCGTGTTGTTGGCCGCGCCGGGCACCACGCCCGCGCGCCTGGCGCAGATCGCATCGACGGCCCGAGGGTTCGTGTACTGCGTCGCCACTTACGGCGTGACGGGGGCGCGCGACTCACTGTCGAGCACCGCCGAGGAGCTCGTGGCCGCGCTCCGGCCCATGACCGACCTGCCGCTGTTGGTCGGGGTCGGGATCGCCACTCCCGAGCACGCCGCCCAGGCGGTTCGGTTCGCCGACGGAGTGGCCGTGGGCAGTGCGCTGATGGCTCGTCTCCTCGAGGGCGACCGTGACGGAACCCTCGCGCTGGCCGCCGACTTCCGCCGGGCCTTGGACTGACACCGTATGCGGGGCAAGGGCTTCCGGGGGTTGGTAGCGCTGGTTGCCGCAGCGGCGATGAGCCTGCCCGCATGCTTCGGCGGCGACCCGAGTCAGCCCAGCGATCCGCCCGCCTCGACGGTGGCCGACCGGTTCGGCTCGCTGACGATCGCTCCCGGTGACCCGATCACGATCGGAACGCTGCTGACGCCCTCTGACGGGACGCCGTCATGGGTGGGGCGCGACGCTGAACGCGGCGTGCAGCTGGCGGTTGACTTCCTCGACGGCACGCTCGACGGCGTGCCGGGGGAGTTCCTCGGTCACCCCGTGGAGGTGGTGAACGCCTCGGAGGGATGCACCGACGATGCCGCCACCGAGGGCCAGCCCTTCGACGGGGAAATGAACGACCTGGTGGGTGTCATCGGTCCCGGGTGTGCGGCTTCGGTGCTCCAAGGCCCGGGCGTCGCGCTCGCGGACGACGGCATCGTGATGATCTCGCCCACCGCCACGGATGCGGCGCTCACCGGCCAGGGGCGCCGGTCACCGTTCTTCTTCCGAACCGCCTACGACGACCGGCTCGAAGGGGTCGCGGTGGCGGGGTTCGCGATCGACGAACTAGAGGCCGACCGTGCGGGGATCGCCTACGACGACGCGGATACCTCGGGGGCCGCCACCGCGTTCCGGACGGCATTCGAGGAGGACGACGGCATCGTGTCGGCCTCGGGTTCGCTCGCCGACCCGGCGGTCTCTCCCGACCGCGTGATGCGTGCGCTAGGTGAGGTGGGTCCCACGGTGGTGTACCTCGATGCCACCGACCCGGTATGTGCGCAGGCCGCTCGTCAGGCCGGGGAGGTGAGCGGTCTCCAAGGCGTGCCACTCGTGGGGGGGAGCGGCTGCTTCGACCCGTCCTTCCTCCCGGCCGTGCGGGGCGAGGCCTACCTGGCGGGGCCCGACTCGACGAGGCTGATGGCCGATGACTTCTACCGCATGGAGTTCTTGCCGGCTTACGAGGAGCAGTTCGGCACCGCGCCGCCGGCGATGTTCCACGCGCAGGCGTTCGACGCCACCATCATGATGCTGGACGCCGTCGAACGGGTCGCCGAGCGCGCCGATGACGGCACGCTCACCGTTGGCCGCGGCGACCTGCGAGACGCCGTGGCCGCCACGAGTGGGGTCTCGGGCCTGTCGGGCACGATCACCTGCGGGGAGACCGGAGATTGCGCCCAAGAGGTCTCGATCGCGATCTACCGGGTGCCCGCGGTGCCGATCGACGGTGGCACCGCCGATCCCGAACCCCTGTTCACCCAGACCGTCTCCCTGGACGACCTGGTGCCGTGAGCCGTGGCACAACCGGCGACGATGGTTCGCAGCCGGTCGCCGCTTGGATCCTGAGTGGTCAGCCCATCCCGCCGCCGTGCGGGTTCTCGTAGTACGAGGGGTCGTGCTTGGGGGCATCCGGATCATCGTCGGGCAGAGGGCGTGCTAGCCATGCCCACACCTTGCCTGCGAGTGACTTGACCCACCGCATCACTGATGAGCGTATACCTCGGCTGATATCCAGACACGGTCCCTGAGCGGTGGTGCCGGGAGAGGGGGTCGAACCCTCACGAGCCGAAGCTCACGGGATTTTGAGTCCCGCGCGTCTGCCAGTTCCGCCATCCCGGCCGGAGCGTCCATAGAGTAGCGGCCCCGGCAACGCCCACGACATCATGCGAACCCCTCACCGAACCCTCACCCGATCGATGGTCGCGGTGGTCGCCTTCGGCCTCGCGGCGTCGGCGTGTTGGTCCTCCGAACCGGACCGAGGGGCCACGCCGTTGGTGAGGATCGCGTTCTTCCAGGACCTATCGATCGGCTCCCACGTGGACCTGGTGTCGCCGTCGTTCCTCGCCTTCGACCGAGCGGTCCACGATGGGACGGCGGGGATGGACCTCGACGTGCAAGTGGTGCAGTTCGACACCGGTGGCGACCCTGGCACGGCGGGCACGTTCGCTCGGCAAGTGGTCCTGGATCCCACGTTCGTCCTCGCCGTGCTGGCACCGTTCTGGGAGGAGCCAGAGGCCGTTGGCGAGACCCTGGCCATCGGCGGTGTGCCGACCTTCAGCCTGTCGCCGCAGAGCGCTTCGATCTGGACGGCCGGACCCGAGGACGGCCTCTCCGCCCCTGCTCCGCCCGATAAGCCGGAGCAATTGTGGCGCCGGTTCGTGCCGGATCAGGGACTTCAGGCGGAGCGGCTCGCCGAGATCATCGGAGTCGACGTACCCCAGACTTCGGCCCTCCCCGCATGTCTCTTCGCCGAGGACACGGCCTACGCGCGAGCGCTGCGAGACGCGGTCGAGACGAACCTCCTCACGTTGGTCCCCACCACGTCGCCCGCCGCCGGCGACACGGTAGCCGCCGTCGATGCCGTCCGGGCAGGCTGCGCATCCACGGTGTGGATCGGAACCCCCGAGGGTGCGGACGAGATCACCAGAGCACTCGACGAGGCCGGCCTCGACCCGACGATCGATCTGGCCTCCGACGCCATGAAGAGCGTCCTGCCCATCGCCGGGCCGACGGGGGAGCCGATGGTCGACGAACTCACCTGTCCGTGCCGGGACGTGAACCTCACCAACAGCGACGCCGCGCGGCGGTTCATCAACGCATACCAGTCCGCCACCGGGCTCGCGCCCGGCGTCTACGCCGCCGAGGCCTGGGACGCCGGAACGCTGACCGCGCAAGCCTTCCACGACGGCGTTCGTGATCGGCGGCAGATGCGCGACTACGTCGACGGATTGGACTCATACGACGGCACCGGGGGACCGGTCCGATTCGATGAGGGCGGCGAACTCGTGGAACCGCAGGTCTCGGTCTTCACCCCGTCGGGCACCCGCTGGATCCCCTCGCCGGCGGCCTCGTGAAGCCGGAACGGCGCCGATTCTCGTAGTCCTACCGGGGGGTTGTGCACGATATCGCGTTGCCCGCGCCATCCCCTCGGCCTATAGTCCGGCCGTTGGACGGGGAACCCCGCGTTCCCCCTTGGGAGGAGGCAGGATGCGGAAGTTCAAGCTTCGTTCGTTCGTCGCGTTGCTGGCGGTGCTCGCGTTGACCGCTGCAGCGTGTGGAGGGGATGACGACGAACCGTCAGGTGACACCGGCAACACCGGCGCCAGCACCACGGGCGCATGCGCCACGGCGGACACCAGCGCGGGCGACCTGCTCGCGAAGATCTGCGATGAGGGCGTCATCAGGGTTTCGACCGACCCGGCCTACCCGCCGCAGTCGTCGCTGAACCCGGAGACGAACGAGTACGAGGGCTTCGACATCGACGTCGCCACCGCGATCGCCGACAAGCTCGGCGTCGAGATCGAGTGGGAGACGCCGAAGTGGGAGGCCATCACCGCCGGCAACTGGCAGGACCGCTGGGACATGAGCGTGGGTTCGATGACCGTGACCGAGGAGCGGACCGAAGTCCTGGACTTCTCGCCCGCCTACTACTACACCCCGGCCTCCGTGGCGGTTGCCGAAGACAGCGACATCCAGTCGATCGATCAGCTTGATGGTCAGACCATCGGGGTGTGCTCCGGTTGCACCTACGACTTCTACCTGACGGGCAAGCTGGCCATCCCTGGCTACACGTTCGAGTCCCCGTTCACCGACATCACGGTGAAGGGCTACGACACCGACTCCACCGCGATCCAGGCGCTGGTCTCCGGCCAGGTGCAGGGCGCGATGTCGGCGACACCCACATTGGAGAAGGCAGCCGAGAAGGGTCAGCCGATCAGGATCGTCGGGGACCCGCTCTTCTACGAGCCGCTGTCGGTCGCGTTCGACAAGGAGTCCGAGTTGGACCAGGCTTCCCTGGTTGCAGCGGTCTCGGACATCATCGACGAGATGCACGCCGACGGCTCCCTCACCGACCTGTCGATGCAGTGGTACGGCACCGACCTGACGGTGAGCAACGAGAGCACCAGCAGCTAGCCACCCGACGAACGGGGGACGCGTGGCGACGTACGAGGAGAAGGGGGCCGGGGAGACCCGGCCCCCTGCCCAACGACCCAGCAACCGCATGGAGGGCATGGCCCAGGCCAGCGCCCGCGTCTCGTTCCGGCTCAAGGTCGCGATCGTCTGGATCGTGATCTTCCTGATCCTCGGCTTCCTGTTCAGCAAGGCCGATTTCGACACAGAGTTCATGGCGGATCGGTGGGACTACGTCGCCAAGGGCTTGGTCTGGACGATCGGGATCGCGTTCTTCTCGATCATCCTGGCGATCATCCTGGCGACGGTCGGGGCGCTCGGGCGGCTCTCCCGGAACCCGATCGCCTACGGCGTCTCGGGGTTCTACACCTCGTTCTTCCGGGGCACGCCGCTGATCGTGCAGCTGTTCATCATCACCTTCGCCCTGCCGGTGGTGGTGCAGAACTTGGGGCTGCCGAAGGGGATAGAGGATCTGCTGACCCTGGACCCGTTCGTGGCCGGGATCATCGCGCTCGGCCTGAACTACGGCGCCTACATGACCGAGATCTTCCGCGCGGGCATCCAGTCGGTGAGCCACGGCCAGTCCGAGGCGGCCGAAGCCCTCGGGATGACGTACCGACAGAAGATGAAGCGGGTGGTCCTGCCGCAGGCCTTCCGCGTGATCATCCCGCCCACCGGCAACGAATTCATCGCGATGATGAAGGACACGGCGCTGGTGAGCTTCATCGGCGTCTCGGCGGAACAGGCGGAGATCTTCCGCCGGGCTCAGCTCGCCGGGGCCGAATCCTTCAATCCGGTCGAGGCCTACCTGCTCGCCGCTGGGATGTACTGGATCCTCACGATCATCTTCACGTTCTTCCAGAGCCGCCTGGAACGACGCATCAACAAGGGCTACGTCCGCGGGGATCAGAAGAAGACCAAGATCATCAGCATGAGCGGCCAGGGAGGAGAGGGCGGCGATCTCCCGTTGGTGATCGAAGAGCCGTCGGGCGGGCCCGAACTCCCGGGACAGGGGCACTGATATGACCGCGATCAACGGGAACGCCGTCGTGAGGGTTGAGGACCTCCACAAGTCCTTCGGGGACCTCGAGGTGCTCAAGGGCATCGACATGGAGGTGGACAAGGGCGAGGTCGTCGTGATATTCGGCCGCTCGGGTTCGGGCAAGAGCACGCTGCTTCGATGCGTGAACTTCCTGGAGGACCCCACCTCGGGGATGATCGAGGTCGCCGGGGTCCGCCTCGAGGGCGGTCACCGCACGAGGGGCAAGCGCGAACAGGTGCGTCAGCTGCGGATCAAGGCCGGGATGGTCTTCCAGCAGTTCAACCTGTTTCCCAACATGACCGTGATCGGCAACGTGATCGAGGGGCCGGTGACCGTCAAAGGGATCCCCGAGCCACAGGCGAAGGCCCACGGGCTGGAACTCCTCGCCAAGGTGGGCCTCTCCGACAAGGCGGACGAGTACCCGATCAGGCTCTCCGGTGGCCAGCAGCAGCGGGTGGCCATCGCCAGGGCGTTGGCCATGGAGCCGGAGGTCATGCTCTTCGACGAGCCCACTTCGGCGCTGGACCCCGAGCTCATCGGCGAGGTCCTGACCGTGATGAAGTCCCTGGCCACCGACATGCACATGACGATGATGGTGGTGACCCACGAGATGGGCTTCGCCCGCGAGGTCGCCAACCGGCTGTGCTTCTTCCACGAGGGCGTGATCCTTGAGCAGGGGACGCCCGACGACCTCTTCAACCACACGCAGAACCCCGAGACGCGCCAGTTCCTCGAAGCGGTGCTCTGAGCGTCTCGATCGCTCCGAGCCCTGGTGAGCCTGCTGAGGGCTCCAGCGCTCCTTCAGGGTGTCTGATCCGTCACCGAACCCTCGACCTGTGCTTTCGACCGTCGGATCGGACGACCCCGGAAACAGATGACGGGCCGCGCCGCCCCTCGGGTTCGATCACGCCTTCCCCATACGCGATCGTTCCCTGTCGAGCGTCGCGGCCCGTCAAGCCGCGGTCCCGTGCGACCTCTTCCGGTCCGGTTTCCCGGTCCATCCGCGGTCTCGCGGGACCGGAGCGAACGATAAACGCGAGGTTGAGACCTGTCAACTCCCGGGCAGGGGCACCAGGCGAAGCGTTTCCCTGAAAGCGCCAGGTCAGGCCTGTGAAGCAGCAGGTCAGGCCTGTTGCGCGGTCGGGGAGAAAAGAGTGACAGGTCTGCCGGGGTCGTGCGTCAGCCGGCGTCTGGGATTCGGCGACTTACTCCACGGTCAGGTCGGCATGCATGCCCTGGCCGTAGTGCCCGGGGAGGTTGCACACGACCGCGTAGGTCCCGGCTGAGAGGTTCACCGTGAGGTCGGCACCGGTGCCGGGGGCGATGTCCTCGACCTCATCCACGATCTCGCCGTCGCCGAAGTCGGCGACATCGTCGGTGATCTCGAAGTCCCCGGCCGGGGTGTCGGTCTTCACGATCTCGAACTCGTGGACCTCGGCCCCCTGGTTCGACGTATCGAACGTCACCTCGCCGGCAGGGACGGTCGCCGGGTCCAGCGTGACCGTGAAGTCCTGGAGGGTCACGCCCACGGTGCCATCGGCCGCGGGGTCGGCATCATCGCTGCTGCAGGCGCCTGCGGCGACCATGAGCGCGACGGCTCCGAGTGCGATGAGCGTGGTCCTGCGGGCGAGCGACATGAACCCCTCCTTGAGGTCGTGGGCAGATGGTCTGGGAGGCCGGGACGATGGCCCTCAGGCGGTGGTGGTGGCAGGAGCGGCCACCGGTTCAGCCCTGCGGCCGGATCGCTGAGGCCACAGGACGTAGGCCCCCATGGGGATGGCGTAGAAGAGCCAGGCGAACATCTCCGCGGTGGTGGGCACCGGCTGCAAGCCCAGCATGCCGGTGAGCAGGGCGGCCCGGACGCTGCCCGGTGCCACCAGCCAGGTGAGGTCGAAGGCCGACGACTGCAGCTGGGTCACCACGCCCGCCTCCGAGAGCGAGTGCACGGCGCTGGCCAGCAATCCGGCGGCCACGAGCACCAGGACGAACCCGGTGATCCTGAAGAACCGGCTGAGGTTGATGCGCACCCCGCCCTTGTAGATCGCGTAGCCCAGCGCCACGGCCACCACCACGCCGATCACGGCGCCGAGGCCGGTCGCCATCGGGTCGGTCGAGTTCTGGAACGCCGCCAGCATGAAGATGGCCGTTTCCAGCCCTTCCCGGATCACGGCGAAGAACGCCATGCCGATCAACGCGATCGAGGAGCCGGCAACCAGCGCGGCGGCGGCGTTCTCCTCGAGGACCCCCTTGAGCCCTCGGGAATGGCGGCGCATCCAAACGATCATGTAGGTGACGCCGGCCACGGCGATGAGGGCCAACACGCCCTCCATGATCTCCCGCTGCTTGAAGGGGAGGTTCTCGCCGATGATGCTGAGGACGGCCGCGACGCCGATGCACAGAGCGACCGCGATGGCGACACCCAGCCACATGTGACGGATCGCTTTTCGCTCGCCTCGTTGGATCAAGAAGGCGGCGATGATGCCGACGATCAGGGCGGCCTCGACGCCTTCGCGGAGTCCGATCACGAACGTGGGCAGCATGCCGGTGGTTCCCCTCTCCCCCTCAGCCGCGGATCGCGGGCCGGAAGGTGACTCGGATGTTCAGGGTGCCGAACATGCATCATTCGGACAGACGAAATCCTATCGAGCGGGTGGGATTCACGTCAAGGTGGTTCGCCCACGAACGATGTCGCCGTGAGGTCAGGCCGGGTCGACCCAAAGGTTGTCGGCGAGCTGCGCGCCCAACGCGACGGGCTTGCGGTCCACGGTGAGTCCCATGGTGCCGTCGGGGCCCACGCCGTCCACACGGAAGGTGGCGCCCGGCATCAACCCTGACTCCTCCAGGAACCGCATCACGTCCAGTTCCAGCTCGAGGTCCTCGGTGAGCCGGCGCAACGTGACCTTGGAGCCGGGCGAGACGTCCTTGAGCACCACCAGCGTCGAGACGTCGGTCTCGTGCGAGGAACCGGGGATCGGGTTGCCGTGGGGACATGCACCCGGATCGTCGAGGATCACGACCAGCCGGGCTTCCACCTCGGCGGAGATCACGCGTTCCCAGCGTTCGGCTTCCTGGTGGGCCTTGTGCCAGGGCAGCCCGATGATGTCGATCAGCAGGTGCTCGGCGAGGCGGTGGCGGCGCACCAGGCTGACCGCCATGTCACGACCCGCGTCGGTGAATCGGAGCGTCCGGCCGTCGACCTCGAGGAGACCGTCGGCCATCAGGCGCTTGACGTGTTCGGAGACCGAGGCCCGGCTCACGCCCATCCATCGCGAGACCTCGGCCTGCACGGTGGGGAAGCCCTCCTCCTCGAGTTCGTAGAGCGCTTCGAGGTAGTCCGCGCCGGGGTGTCGCGCGTCGGGAGCCAGGGCGTCGGTCGTCATGGGCGCACACTACGATACGGACGGATGACCCCTCCCTCGAAGCGCGACCCGCAGGACGCCCCCCGGCGACTGTTCCTACTCGACGGACACTCGCTGGCCTACCGGGCGTTCTTCGCGCTCCCGCCCACGCTCGCCACCTCCAGCGGCACGGTGACGAACGCCGTCTACGGGTTCACCAGCATGCTGATCAAGCTGTTGGCCGAGGAGCGACCCGACCTGATCGCCGTGTTCTTCGACTCGGGAGCCCCCACGGTGCGCTTGGCCAAGGACGCCGAGTACAAGGCGGGCCGGGCCGAGACGCCGGGCGACTTCCGGCCGCAGCTGGGCTTGATCGAGGAGGTGCTGGAGGCGCTGAAGATCCCCGTGCTGCGCATCGCCGACGGCAACGAGGCCGACGACGCGATCGGCACCCTGGCCACGCGGGCAGCCGAGCAGGGGATCGACGCCACGATCGTTACGGCCGACCGCGACTTCTTCCAGCTGGTGAGCCCGCTGATCACGGTGATGTTCAACCGTAAAGGCATCAGCGACATCGTTCGCTACGACGAAGCCGCGGTGACCGAGCGGTTCGGCATCACGCCCAGCCAGTACCTCGACTTCGTGGCGCTGAAGGGCGACACCAGCGACAACATCCCCGGCGTTCCGGGGGTAGGGGACAAGACCGCCGCGAAACTGATCAACCAGTTCGGCACCGTGGAGGAGCTCCTGGCCAATACCGATCAGCTGAAGGGCAAGCAGAAGGAGAACGTCGAGGCGAGCGCCGAGCGCCTGCCGCTCAACAAGGAGCTCGCCCAGATCGTCACCGACGTCCCGCTGCCAGTGACGCCCGACGACTGCGTGATGGGGGACTGGGACGCCGAGGAGGTCCGGCGCCTGTTCACCTCGCTGGAGTTCCGGAGCCTGTTCGACCGCTTGCAGGACGTGGGCCACGCCGCCAAGCCCAAGGTCGAGGTAGCCGAACTCGACCTGCGCGAGGTCACCGCCGACGAGCTCCCCACGACGTGGTCCGGCGGGAGCCCCGTGGGGGTGCGCCTCGACGTCGACGGCGTCCAGGTCCGAGGCATGGCTGCGTCCGCCGGGGGAGCGCAGGCCGCCTACGCGACGCTGCCCTCGCTGGCACCGATCGCGGGGTTCGTCGCCGACGACGGCGCTCCCAAGTGGATCCACGACGCGAAGGCCTTCGAGCGGGTGGTGCGATCCCAGGATGCGCGCGTGGGCGGGGTGGCGTTCGACACGATGCTCGCGGGCTACCTCCTCGACCCGGCTGCCGCCACCTACCCCCTCGACGCGTTGTGCGAGGCCTACCTGGGCGCCGACGTACTGGGCTCGGTGGCGGACGAGGACGAAGGTCAGCTGTTCTCCGAGGCCGGCTGGCGCGTCCCCGCGGCCGAAGCCGCCGCCGTGGCCCTCCTGGCGCCCGTGATGGAGGAGAAGATCGACCAACAGGGTCTACGAGGACTGCTCGAGGACGTCGAGCTTCCCCTGGCCTCGGTGCTCGCCGGCATGGAGGCCCGAGGCGTTCGCCTCGACGTCGAGTACCTGGCATCGATGGGCGAGGGCGTGCGCGAACGGATGGCCGCGCTCAAAGCCCAGGTGTACGAGGAGGCGGCGGAGGAGTTCAACCTGAACTCGCCGCCTCAGCTGCGCGCGATCCTGTACGACCGGCTCGGTCTCCAACCCGGCAAGAAGACCCCCAAGGGCGAACTGTCGACCGACGCCAGCGTGCTGGAGAAGCTCCGCGAGGACAACCCGATCGTCGACGCGCTGCTCCAGTGGCGCGAGCTCGACAAGCTCAACTCCACCTACCTCGAAGCGCTGCCGAAGCTGGTCGATCCGCGGGACGGCCGCATCCACACCACGTTCAACCAGGCCGTCGCGGCCACCGGACGGCTGAGTTCGTCCAACCCCAACCTGCAGAACATCCCCGTGCGCAGCGAACTCGGGCGCCAGATCCGGCAGGCGTTCATCCCCGGCGAACCGGGCCAGGTGTTGCTGGTCCTGGACTACTCCCAGATCGAGCTGCGGATCCTGGCCCACCTGTCGGGCGACGCCGGCTTGCGTGAGGCCTTCGCCAGCGGGCACGACATCCACACCGAAACCGCCGCGCGGGTGTTCGACCTGCCGCTCGACGCCGTCGATCCGCTCTCCCGGAGCCGCGCCAAGATGGTCAACTACGGGCTCGCCTACGGGATGAACGCCTGGGGCCTCGCGCAGCGACTCGACATCCCACCGGATGAGGCCGGCGAGATCATGGACGCCTACTTCGCCTCGTTCCCCGCGATCCGTGAGTACCTGGACCGTCAGGTGGGTCACGCCACGGTGGAGGGCTTCACGGAGACGATCCTGGGCCGGCGCCGCTACATCCCCGAGCTCCAGGCCGCGAACCCGCGGCTGCGCGACCTGGGGCGGCGTCAGGCGCTGAACGCGCCGATCCAGGGCAGCGCGAGCGATGTCTTCAAGGTGGCGATGATCGCTGTGGCGAACCTGCTCGAGGAGCACCCGGAGCTCGACGCGCACATGCTCCTCACCGTCCACGACGAGCTGGTGTTCGAGGTGCCGGAGTCCACCGTCGAGGCCGCCGCCGAGCTGGTGAAGGACCGGATGGAACACGCGGTCGACCTCGAGGTCGCATTGCAGGCCGACGTCGGCTGGGGCCCGAACTGGGCCGACGCCGTCCCCGTGGGCCACTGACGCGGGCTCAGGACGGCGAGCCTTCGGGCCGTTTCGTTTGACGGCGATTCTCCCGGACACCTACGCTGTTCGACGGCCGCGGGTCCGGATCCTCGGGTAGCTCGTGTGCCACTCGCAAAATCCCAAGCCGCGAGTGGTGAGCGCCGCGCGCCAGAAGGAGATCCATCACCATGAGTGACGAGACGACGGTCGCCCCTGAGGCGACCGAGACCGAAGCGGCCCCTGAGGCCTCCACCCCGGAGGTTCCCGCCGCTGCCACGGAAGCGCCGCCGGCTGCTGAAGCCGCTCCGGCTGCTCCCGCCGCCCCGGCCGAGCCGGAGCGGGACCTGACGCCCGAAGAGCTGATCGAAGCGCTGGAGGCGTCGTTCAAGGACTTCAACGACGGCGACATCGTCGACGGCGAGGTCGTGAAGATCGACCGCGACGAGGTCCTGCTGGACATCGGCTACAAGTCCGAGGGCGTGATCCCATCCAAGGAACTGTCGATCCGCCACGACGTCGACCCGAACGAGGTCGTCAAGGTCGGCGATCAGATCGAGGCCTTGGTCCTGCAGAAGGAGGACAAGGAAGGCCGCCTGATCCTGTCCAAGAAGCGCGCGCAGTACGAACGCGCCTGGGGCCGGATCGAGGAGGTCATGACGTCGGGCGAGACGATCAAGGGCCCGGTGATCGAGGTCGTCAAGGGCGGCCTGATCCTGGACATCGGCCTTCGCGGGTTCCTTCCCGCGTCGCTGGTGGACCTGCGCCGCGTCCGCGACCTGCACCCGTTCGTGGGTACCGAGCTCGAGGCCAAGATCATCGAGCTCGACCGCAACCGCAACAACGTCGTGCTGAGCCGTCGCGCGTTCCTGGAGGAGTCACAGTCCGAGGGTCGCAAGACCTTCCTGCAGTCCCTGCAGAAGGGCGAACGCCGCAAGGGCACCGTGAGCTCCATCGTGAACTTCGGTGCCTTCGTCGACCTGGGCGGTGTGGACGGACTCGTCCACGTTTCCGAGCTCAGCTGGAAGCACGTCGACCACCCCCAGGAGGTCGTCACGGTGGGCCAGGAGGTCGAGGTCGAGGTGCTCGACGTCGACCTGGAGCGTGAGCGCGTGTCGCTCTCGCTCAAGGCCACCCAGGAAGACCCCTGGAAGGAGTTCGAGCGCACATCCACGGCGGGCTCGATCATCGACGGACAGGTCACCAAGCTCGTGCCCTTCGGCGCGTTCGTGCGCGTCGCTCCCGGCATCGAGGGCCTGGTGCACATCTCCGAGATCAGCCACGAGCACGTCGACTCCCCGGAGTCGGTGCTGTCGGTGGGCGACGAGGTGAAGGCCAAGGTGATCGACGTGGACGTGTCGCGTCGTCGCGTGAGCCTGTCGATGCGCCAGGTGACGGCCGCGCCGCCACGAGAGCCCGAGATCAAGGCCGAACCCGAGCAGCGGCGCGAGCCGCAGCCCGAGATGGTGTCCACGATCCAGATCCCCGACGACATCCTCGCCGCCGTGGCCCAGGCCGACGCCGCTCGCGCGACCGACCCCGAGCCGGCGGTCGCCGAGGCCCCTGCAGCGGTCGAGGAGACCGCCGCGGAGGAAGCCGCGGTCGAAGCGGTGGAGGAAGCCGCCGCTGAGGAGGCCATGGTCGAGTCCGTCGAGGAGGCCGCTGTGGAAGAGGCCGTCGAAGAGGCGGTCACCGAAGCCGTGGTCGAAGAGGCGATCGAGGAGGCCCAGGTCGAAGAGGCCGTGGCCGTCGTGGTCGCCGATGAGGCCGTCGACGACGCGATCGTGGCCGAGGAGGCCGGCGACGCCGAGACGGCCGTGGAAGCCGAGGCTGTGGCGGAAGCCGCCGTCGAGGAAGCTGAAGAGGCCGCGGACGACGAGGTCTCGCTCGAGGCGATCCTCGAGGACCTGAAGCGCCGCGAAGGCCGGAACGACTGACGGAGGAAGGCTGCCGGCTCCCACGGGCGCCGGCAGCCGACTCCACGAGACATGCGGTTCATCGGGCTCACCGGCGGGATCGGCTCTGGCAAGTCCACCGTTGCGCGCATGCTGGCCGACCGTGGCGCCGTGATCCTTGACTCCGATGTGCTGGCCCGTGAGGTGGTCGAACCGGGAACGCCTGGCTTCGAGGCCGTGGTGGCGCGGTTCGGACCGGAGATCGTGACGCCCGAGGGCGGCGTGGACCGTCCGGCGCTCGCACACGTGGTGTTCGCCGATGACGACGCCCGGAAGGACCTCGAGGCGATCGTCCACCCGTTGGTTCGGCGTCGCGTGGCCGAGGAAGTGGCAGCCCGGGTCGGCACCAACGACGTGGTGGTGCTCGATTCACCGCTGTTGATCGAAACGGGGACCTACCGTGACTGCCAGCAGGTGCTCGTGGTCTCGGCACTGCCCGAGACGCAGATCCGCCGGCTCGTGGCGCGCGGGATGGACGAGGCGGACGCCCGTGCCCGGCTGGCGGCGCAGATGCCGCTGGAGGACAAGGTGGCGTTCGCCGACGTCCTGTTCGACAACGAGGGAACGCTCGAAGACCTCGAAGCGCAGGTCGACCGGTTCTGGAGTTCGCTGTCATGACGGTCCGCGCCGTGCTGTTCGACGTCGGGGAGACCTTGGTCCACCCGGCGCCCTCGTTCCCCGCGTTGTTCTCCCAGGTGCTCGCGCGCGAGGGGCACATCTGCGACGAAGCCGATGTGCTGGCGGCGTCGGCGGTCGTGCTCGAACGGTTCAGCGAGGCCTCTCGCGAACGCCAGGCGTGGACCCTGAGCCCGGAGGCGTCCCGCGCCTTCTGGATCGACATCTACCAGCGCATGCTGGTCTCGCTGGAGCTGCCGTCGGCGAACGGCCTCCGCGAGACCTTGTACGCGGCGTTCACCGACCTGAACAACTACGCGCTGTTCGACGACGTGCACCCGGTGCTGGCATCCCTCCGTGAACAGGGCATCGCCGCGGGGATCGTGTCGAACTTCGAAGCGTGGTTGGACGAGCTGCTGGAGCATCTGGAGGTGCGGGAGGAGTTCCCGGTCCGGGTGATCAGCGGCCTGGAAGGCATCGAGAAGCCCGACCTCGAGATCTATGCCGTGGCGCTGGAGCGTCTCGGGCTGCCGGCGGATCAGGTGGCGTTCGTGGGGGACAATCCCGAGTTCGACATCGTTCCACCGATGGCGCTGGGGATGACTGCCGTGCTGATCGATCGACGTGAGCGCCACCCCGATCACGACGGGATCCGCATCGCCGACCTCCGCGATCTTCCCCGGAGCCTCGAGGGGGCATCGTGACCGAGCGGCGGTTCACGGTGGAGGAGGCCGATGCGGAACTGGCCGACCTCCGCGAGCGGTTGCCCCGGTTGCGGCAGGCCCGCCGGGATCTGATCGCCGCGAGCGAACGGATCACCGAGCGCGTCGCCGCCGACGGCGGGGGGGTGTCGGAGGCCGGCTGGTTCGCCTATCAGCAGACGTTGAAGGACGACCTCTCCTCCCTCGCCGATCGCGGCATCCTGTTGCGGGATCCGGAGATGGGCCTGGTGGACTTCCCGACCGAGCGTGACGGAGAGCGTGTGATGTTGTGCTGGATGCTGGGTGAGGAACGCGTCGCTCATTTCCACACCGAACGCGCCGGGATGAGCGGACGGCGACCGCTGTGACCGGCGACCGTCCCGTGGCGCTCGTGCTCGGAGCGTCCGTCGAGACCCCGCCGCCCGGCATCGAGGCGGCCGAGGACGTCCTGGACCTCCGCTATGCACCCGACGCCGAGTCGATGCAAGCCGCGATGCCGGGCGCAGAGGCGCTGTTCTTCTGGCACGCGGAACGCGAGGAGCTCGAAACGGCGTGGCCGGCCGCCGGCGACCTGCGATGGATCCAGACGGCCTCGGCTGGGGTCGACGGACTCCTGTTCCCCGGCCTCGTCGACAGTGACGTCGTGGTCACGAACGCACGCGGCGTGTTCGACGAGCCGATCGCGGAATGGGTGATCGGCGCCATGCTGGCGTTCGCGACGGGCCTACACCGTTCGATCGTCGATCAGCAGGCGGGCGTCTGGGGCCACGATCGAAGCACCGAGCGGCTGGAGGGCAAGCACCTCACCGTCGTGGGGCCGGGTCCGATCGGCCGCGCCACGGCCAGTCGTGCGCTCGCGCTGGGGATGACCGTGACCCTGGTGGGTCGGAGCGCGCGCCACGACGAGGAGTTCGGCTCGGTGATCGGGCCGGAGGGCTTCGCCGAGGCGCTCGCCGCCGCCGACTACGTCCTCGACGCCCTGCCGTTCACGCCAGACAACGCTGAGCTGTTCGACGCGGCCGCCTTCGCGGCGATGCGACCGTCGGCCCGGTTCATCAACGTAGGTCGGGGCACGACGGTGGATGAACCCGGCCTGGTCGACGCGTTGCGGGGTGGCGCGATCGCCGGGGCGGCGCTCGATGTGTTCGTGGAGGAACCGCTCCCGGCCGACAGCCCGTTGTGGGCCATGCCGCAGGTGATCGTCTCGCCGCATGTGAGCGGCGACGTCGAGGGGTGGGAGCGTGCCGTCGTGCAGGTGTTCACCGACAACGCCGTTCGGTGGGTGCGGGGCGAGCCCTTGGTCAACCTGATCGACAAGCGCGCGGGCCACGGCTCGTCCTGATCGCGAGAGACGGCGCTCGTCGAGCTTGTCGCCGACGACGCCCCGACCTAGCCTGACGCCGTGAGCGATCGGGTGATCGACGTCGAGGGCCTGCACAAGTCCTACGGGGATGTCGAAGCCGTCAAAGGGGTCGACCTGCACGTCGACCGCGGCGAGATCTTCGCGCTGCTCGGACCGAACGGTGCGGGCAAGACCACCACCGTGGAGATCCTCGAAGGATTCCGCACGGCGACCGCCGGTCGCGCGGAGGTGCTCGGCCATGACCCCGGCCGGCACGAGAAGGCCCTGACCGAGCGGATCGGCATCGTGCTGCAGTCGACCGGGGTCGACCCGTACCTCTCGGTGAGCGAGACGGTTGAGCTCTACAGCGGCTACTACCCGAAGCCACGCCCCGCGGGCGAGGTCATCGAGCTGGTCGGGCTGGGTTCGAAGTCGGACACCCGGGTCCTCAAGCTCTCCGGTGGGCAGCAGCGTCGCTTGGATGTCGCGATCGCTCTGGCCGGCGATCCGGAGCTGCTGTTCCTGGACGAACCGACGACGGGGTTCGATCCCAGCGCGCGCCACGCCGCGTGGGACATCATCAAGAGCCTCACCGCTCTGGGCAAGACGGTGTTCCTGACGACCCACTTCATGGATGAGGCGCAGTTCCTGGCCGACCGGCTGGCGGTCCTCGCCCGCGGGGAGATCGTCGCCGAGGGGACGCCCGCAACGATCGCGGGGCGCGACCGGATGATGGCTAGGATCCAGTTCCGCGTGGACGGCGACGGCGCCGACCTCCCGTCGCTGGGACAGGAGCGCGACGAGCACGGCACCTGGACGATCCGAGCCGAGGATCCCACCCG
>JBKPMF010000302.1:0-3595 GCA_046732015.1 Actinomycetota bacterium | reverse complement strand
ACCCGTGCCTGCGACGCCTCCACCACGGCCGGCCAGTACTCCGCGGCGGCGGTCCCACTGGTGCAGGCGATCGCCACCGGGGCACCCACGGCCTTGGCGATACCCAGCGCGGCGAACGCGCTCGAACGTTCGTCGAGATGCACGTGGACCTCGATCCCGTCGTGGCGAGCCAACGCCAGGGTGATCGGCGTGGAGCGAGAGCCGGGTGAGACGCAGGCGTGCTGGACCCCGCCCAGGACGAGTTCATCGACCAGGAGTGAGGCGCACGCCAGGGAGAGGTCGCCCAGGCTCATAGCGCCGCGAACAGCACGAGGCCGAACGCGGTCAGCAGACCGCATGCGGCATGGGTGGCCGCCGTGCCGGTGAGCACGGGGATCAGGTCGCGTCCGGTGGCCGAGCCGACGACCTCCATGGGGCGGATCGCGAGCGGCCAGGCGATCAGCCCGAACAACGCCCACTGCGGGATCCCCACGGCTTCGTTCGCGATGTAGGCCAGGACACCGATCGGCAAGGTCGCGAACGCGGCCACGATGCAGGCTCGATAGAAGGTACGGCTGCGCCGGTCACCGAGCCGGACCGCGAGCGTTCGCTTGCCGCTCGCCGTGTCGGTCGGGATGTCTCGCAGGTTGTTGGCCACGAGGATCGCCACCGCGAGCAGTCCCATCACCGTCCCGCACCACCATGCGGAAGCCGGGACCGTCTCCACCATGACATAGGCCGAGCCGCACGTGGCCATGAGGCCGAAGAACACGAAGACCATCAGCTCACCGAGGCCGAGGCCGGCGTACGGTCGCGGACCGCCCGAGTAGAGCAGTGCAGCGATCAACGCCAGCGCCCCCACCGCCAGGATCAGGAGCGGTTGGGTCGCGAGGGCGAGCGCCAGGCCGGCGACGGCCGCCACGCCCAGCGCGAGCAGCGCCGCCACGAGGACCGCTCGGGGTGTAGCCGCGCCCGATGCCGTCAACCGCGGTGGTCCTAGCCGGTCCGCGGTGTCGACGCCTCGCACCCCGTCGAAGTAGTCGTTGGCGTAGTTCACCCCGACCTGGAGCCCGCCACCTACCAGGAGCGCGGCGATGAATCGCCACCAGATGACCTCGCCGGCCGCCGCGGTGCCGAGCACCACGGGGACGAGCCCGGCACCGAGGGTGCGGGGCCGGGCGCCGCGCCACCAGACGGCAGCGGTGCTCACGGTCGCTTTGGGAACCGCGAGAAGTCGGGCGGGCGCTTCTCTTTGAAGGCGTCGCGTCCTTCCTGGGCCTCTTCGCTCATGTAGTAGAGCAGCGTGGCGTCTCCCGCCAGCTGCTGCACACCCGCGAGCCCGTCCGTGCCGGCGTTGCTCCCGGCCTTCAGGAGCCGGAGCGCCAGTGGCGAGAACGCGAGCATCTCCCGGCACCAGGCCACCGTGGTGTCCTCGAGCTCGGCGAGCGGGACGACGGTGTTCACTAGTCCCCAGTCGAGCGCGGTGTCGGCGTCGTACTGACGGCAGAGCAGCCAGACCTCCTTCGCCCGCTTCTCGCCGATCTGCCGGGCAAGCAGGTTGATCCCGTACCCGCCGTCGAACGAGCCCACCTTCGGGCCGGTCTGACCGAACCGCGCGTTGTCGGCCGCGATCGTCAGGTCGCAACACAGATGCAGGACGTGGCCACCGCCGATCGCGTAGCCGGCCACCATCGCCACGACGGGTTTGGGCATCCGACGGATCTGGATCTGCAGATCGAGCACGTTCAACCGTCCGATGCCACGCTCGTCGACGTAGCCGTCGTCGCCGCGGATCTTCTGGTCACCACCGCTGCAGAACGCGTCGGGGCCCTCGCCCGTGAGGATCACGACGCCGATCGCCGGATCGTCGCGGGCCAGGTCGAAGGCGTGGATCAGCTCACGGGTGGTGAGCGGACGGAACGCGTTGCGCACCTCGGGACGGTTGATCGTGATCTTCGCGATGCCTTCGGCGGTCTCGTAGCGGATGTCGGTCCACTCGCCGGACGGTTCCCACGTAACCATGTGACCACTGACTCCTAGAGCGTCCACTCGTACGGTCGCCCCCCAGCCTATCGAACCTGCGCCGCATGGTGACCACCAGTCCCGTGCGGGGGTATCGAGGGCCGTTGAGCGCGTGCTAGCGTCCGGCCATGGTCCGATCCGCCGCTTCCTCGCGGCCCGCGGGACGGCTCCTCGCCGCAACGCTGGCCCTCGCGGCGCTGATCGCGAGCGCCGTCCCCGCTGCTCAGGGCCGGCCGTCGAACGCCATCGCCGGCTCGGCGCCGGCCGTCTCCCTGAAGGTCATGACCTTCAACGTCGAGTACGGCGGACAGGTGATCGACTTCGACAAGGTGGTCGAGGCGGTGGTGAAGGCCGACGCCGATGTGGTGGGCCTGAACGAGGCCTACTCCCGGGCGAAGTTGGTCGCCGCTCAGGCCGGGTACCCCTACGTCAGCACGCGACTGGACCTGATCTCGAAGTACCCGATCCTCGACCCTCCCGGCGCGAACGGTCGCTTTCAGTTCGTCCAGGTCTCGCGGGGACAGGTCATCGCGATCACGAACGTCCACCTGTCGTCCGAGCGCTACGGTCCTCGCCGGGTCATGGACGGGTGGAGCCGCCGGCGCGTGCTTCGCAACGAGCGGCAGACGCGCCTGCCGGAGATCAAGCCCTTCGTGCAGGCCCTGGAGCCGGTGGCGGCGGCGGGCATCCCGTCGTTCATCATCGGGGACTTCAACGCGCCGACGCACTACGACTGGACGCCCCGGATGGTGGGACAGCGGCCGCAGATCCGCTACGCCGTCCGCTGGCCGGTCAGCGTCTACCTCGCCCAGCACGGGTTCGCCGACACCTTCCACGAAGCCCATCCGAACGTTCGGGCCACCCCCGGGCTGACCTGGCCCTCGGGACGGCCGCCGTCTGATACCAGCTGGAACCCGCCGCCCGACGCCCCGCAGGACCGGATCGACCAGGTGTGGGTCGCAGGTCCGGCCACTTCCGCGGACAGCGAGGTCGTGGGTGAGCGCGGCGGACCCGGCGTCACGATCGAGGTCAACCCGTGGGGCTCGGATCACCGCGCCGTGGTCTCGACGGTGGAGGCGGTCCTGGGCACGCCGCCGCTCATGGTGTCGCCCGATCCGCTGCTGGTGGAGCAAGGGCAGGACCTGACGGTGACCTACCACGCTCCGGGCAACGCCGGCGAGAAGGTCGTGATCGTGCCGACGGGCGGCGACCCCGCGACCGATGGCATCGATCAAGCGGGAACCCCGGCCGCTGATGACGTCGACGGCAGCGTGGTGTTCGACACCGCGACCTGGGCCGCCGGCGGCTACGACGCGGTGCTGGTCGATGCCAGCGATGCGGAACTGTCCCGGAATCTGTTCTGGCTCCGCCTGCCGGGCGAACGTCCGGTCCTGCACTCGGCGTCGTGGAGCTATGACGTGGGGGAGCCGGTCCGCATCAGCTGGGAAGGCGCGCCCGCGCACCGGTTCGATTGGATCGGGATCTACGCTCGGGACGCCGATCCACAAGCTGCGTCGTACAAGGACTACCTCTATACACGGGGCACGCTCGTGGGCAGCGCCACGTTCCGCGGCGGCACCGTGAAGCACTGGCC
>JBKPMF010000301.1:0-7042 GCA_046732015.1 Actinomycetota bacterium | reverse complement strand
ACCCAGGCCCGAGCCCCGACGCCAGAAGGTGGCGGTCGCGGACGAGGCGAGCGGCATGATGCGCCAGTTGGCCTCGCGGTTGCGGAAGTACCGCGGGTGGTTCCCGTGATCCGTGTGCGCGGAGAGGCCGTCGGCGGCCGCGGCGTCGTGGGCCGCCGTGCCGGTGAACCACCGACCGAGGTCGAGGACGATGCGCGGCGGTGACTGGGATGCCCCCACCGCCACCACCTTGACCGCGAACGTGCCGTCAGACAGCGGCGGACCGGTCGTGGCGCGGAGCTGGGCCTGCGCGGCCTCGAGCTCCTTCCTGGCCTGGGTGACCTGGCGGCGCTTCTCGTGATTGCTGCCGCGCAGCACCCCGACGGCGCGACGCTGGACCTCCATGTTCGCTCGCAGGCTGTCGATCCTTCGCTCGAGAGCCTCGACCCGTTGCAGGGCCGCGCCCACGTCGGTGACGGCGACCTCTTGCTGGCTCGCCGTGCCGGCCAGCTGGGCCTGCAGATCACGCACGTCGGCCTGCCGCATCGAGTAACCGATGGCGCCGCCGACCAGGAGCGCCAGGAGCACCAGGGCAACGACGACGGCGATCACGCCCCAACGGCGGGGTGGCCGCGCGTCGGGCACGACGATGAGGTCGTGGTCGTGGCGGATCGGCGTCTTGTTCGAGGTCTGCACGGGGAAGTGCCCCTCCCTTCCTCATGCAGACGCTAGTCGGGCGTTGTGTCCGGAGTCAATACGGGGCTACTCGAACACCCACCAGTAGGAGCCGTGATCGTCGCGCTCGCCGCCGGCGCCCGGATAGATCCGACGCGCTGCATCGCGGCCGGCGTCGGTGGCGAGCCACATCGACCGATGATCCTTGCTCCGGGCGAACGCCACGAACGCGTCCAGCAGCTCCCGACCGACGCCGCTCGCGCGCGCTGCCTCGATCACCTCGAGCCGCTGCAGCACGACCATCCAGAAGCCCTCCGGTCGGAGCATCTCGGTGCCGTAGGCGAACCCGACCGGACGGCCGCCGTCGGTCGCGATGAACGCATGAGAGCGAGGGTCGCTCAAGAACAGATCGACGGCAGCGGCGGGACGGTCCACGGCGGCGAGCGCGGCGGCTAGGAGGTCGTCCTCGAGGGGTTCGAGCTTGCGGATCTCCACCATGGGTGGAGCCTGTCGATGCCCGGCGGCGCCGTCAACCGCCTCGGTGCGAGCGCCGCGATTCAGCAGCCGCCGGCGACCGCGGGCAGGATGCTGACGGTGTCGCCGTCGGCGACCTCGGTCTCGAGCGAACCCAGGTAGCGCACGTCCTCGTCGTTGACGTAGACGTTGATGAACCGGTGCAGGCCGCCGTCGTCGGAGATCACGTTCTTCGTGATGCCGGGGTACTGGGTCTCGAGGTTGGTGTGGACCTCGGACAGGGTGGCGCCGTCGGCGCCCACCTTCGCTTCTCCGCCGGCGTGCTTGCGGAGGATCGTGGGGAGTTTCACGGTCACGGCCATGGTCGGTTGGTCTCCTGTAGGTCGGTCAGTCCTGCGCGGGGACGCCGCAGAACAGGTCGTAGTCGATCAGCTCGGTGATGGATGGGTCTTTGCCGCAGACCGGACAGTCCGCATCCCAGCGGATCTTCACTTCCTGGAAGTCCATGTGCAGGGCGTCGTACAGCAGCAGCCGGCCCACGAGCGAGTCGCCCTCGCCGGTGATGAGTTTGATCGCCTCGGTGGCCTGGATCGCCCCGATCACGCCGGGGAGCACGCCGAACACGCCGCCCTCGGCGCAGCTCGGCACCGTGCCCGGAGGCGGCGGCGAGGGGAACAGGCACCGATAGCACGGCGCGTCCTGGCCCGGCATGAACACCGTGGCCTGGCCTTCGAACTGGTAGATCGATCCGTACACCAATGGCTTGCCGAGGAACTGCGTGGCGTCGTTCACCAGGTAGCGCACCGGGAAATTGTCGGTCCCGTCGATCACCACGTCGTACGGCTCCATGATCTCCATGACGTTGTCCGAGTTCAGCAGCGTGTCGTGGCCGATGATCTCGATCGTGGGGTTCAGCGCGCGCAGATGGTCGAGCGCGGATTCCACCTTGGGGCGGTCGACGTCGGCGTCGGTGTGCAGGATCTGGCGCTGCAGGTTCGAGGTGTCGACCTTGTCGAAGTCCACGATGCCGATCGTGCCGATGCCCGCCGCGGCCAGGTACAGCAGGATGGGCGAACCCAGTCCACCGGCGCCGATCACCAGCACCTTGCTGTCCAGCAACTTGCGCTGGCCCGCCCCACCGACGTTCGGAAGGATGATGTGGCGCGAGTAACGCTGGACCTGATCCTCCGTGAAGCCAAGACCGGTCATGTGATGCTCAACTCCTCTTCGGTGACCTCGCCGTCGGTGATCCAGAACGACCTCGCCACCGGTTCCTCGCGGTCGGCGAGCGACAGCAGGACGTAGCGGGCCTCCGGGTAGAACGCCAGCCGGATGTCGGTCTCGGACGGATAGGCCTCGCTGTGGGTGTGCGAGTGGTAGATCGCCCACAGGTCCCAGCCTTGCTCGTCGAGCTCGTCGAACACCTGCAGCTGCTCCTTGCCGTCCAGGCGATAGGTCACCGGCGAGGCGTCGGCGTTCGTCATGGGGAACACCTTGACCGGTACGCCGTCGGCGGCCGCGATCACACCGCAGCATTCGTTCGGGAACTCGCGGAGCCCCTGCTCCACGATCTCCTTGTAGAGGACGCCGTCCAACTGGCTCAATCCCTGCTCCTGTGGTCGCTCAGAACGGCGCACGTCGGCCGCCGTCGTTGCAGGTGCAAATGCTAGCAGCCGGGTGGATTATTCCGAGAACCTGCCACGGACCTCGATGGCCCCACCGGGTCCCACGGTCACGAGGCCGATCTCGGCATGGACCACCTCGAGTTCGGCCAGGGCTTCCCGCAGCGCCGTGGCGTCGGGCGCAGCGATCAGCAACCCGCCGCTCGTCTGGGCGTCGGCCAGGACGTACTGCTCGGGCAGCGTGCAGGCCCCCCAGTCCGTGGTGGGGGTGACGGAGGCGTGGTTCCGCTTCGTCCCGCCGGCCACGACGTCTCGCTGCGCGAGGTCCAGCACGCCTGGCAGCAGGGGCACCGCGCCGGCGTCGACGGTCGCCGCCACGCCCGAGGCGCGCAGCATCCTCGACAGGTGGCCCATGAGCCCGAAGCCCGTGACGTCGGTCGCCGCACGCACCCCGACCCGGATCATGGCGGCGGCCGCGTCGGCGTTGAGAGCGGTCATGGTGTCGAGTGCCAGGTGCAGCTGGTCGTCGGTGGCCACCCCTCGCTTGGCCGCCGTGGAGATCATCCCCAGGCCCAGGGGCTTCGTGAGGAACAACGTGTCGCCGGGTTGCGCACCGGCGTTCGTCGTCATCCGCGCGGGATCCACCGAGCCGAGCACGACCATGCCGAACTTGGGCTCGGGGTCGGTGATGGAGTGGCCCCCGAGGACCGCGACGCCGGCGTTGGCGGCGGCATCGACGCCGCCCTGCAACACGCTCGACAGCATGCCCAGGGGCAGGTCGTCGACCGGCCACGCGACGATGTTCAAGGCCAGGAAGGGCGTGCCGCCCATCGCGTAGACATCCGACATCGCGTTCGTGGCCGCGATGCGGCCCCAGTCGTACGGGTCGTCGACGATCGGGGTGAAGAAGTCGAGGGTGGCGATGATCGCCCGGTCCTCGTCCAGCGCCCAGACCGCGGCGTCGTCGCCCGAATCGACGCCTACCAATACCTCGGCCGGCACGCCGGGCAGCTGCAACGACCCCATGACCTCCAGCAACTGGTCGGGACCGAGCTTGCACCCGCACCCCGCACCGTGGCTGAACGAGGTGAGTCGGCGTTCCTCCTGCATGTCCTCAAGCATACGGATGGTGGGAAACTCCGCCGATGGAGACCGCGGTCGTGGGCCACACCGAGTGGATCACGTTCGCCGACGTCGACGCCGTCCCGCCCGCCGGTGGCATCGCCCACACGACCAACGAATGGGAAACGCCCGGAGGCGGCGGGGCCGTCGCCGCGGTGCAGCTCGCGAAGCTGGCCGGCTCGGCGCGGTTCTTCACCGCGACCGGCGATGACGAGATCGGCACCCGGACCCGACGGGAGCTGACACCCATGGGCGTCGACGTTCGCGCCGCCACGCGCGCCGATACGAGGAGCCGGCGCGCGCTCACCCTGATCGACCCTGCCGGTGAACGCACGATCATCACGCTGGGTGACCGGCTCACCCCGGCGGCGGCCGACCCGCTGGGCTGGGACGACCTCGACTCGACGGACGCGGTCTACGTCACCGCGGGCGACCCCGGCGCGCTGGCCCACGCTCGCAGCGCCGCATGCATGGTGGTGACCGGCCGGATCCTCCGCGAACTGCTCGCCACCGGCATCGTTCCCGACGTCCTGGTGGGCAGCGCGCGTGACCCGAGCGAGACCGTCCGGACCGACCGCCTGCCCTGGCGTCCACGCATGATCGTGCGCACCGGGGGTGTGCGTGGTGGCACCTTCGAGACCGCCGACGGCATCGCGCACCGCTGGGAGCCCGCCCCGGTCACGCCGGGGGGTGACACCTACGGTGCGGGCGACTCGTTCGCGGCGGGCCTCACGTTCGCGCTGGGGCAGGGGCGCTCGCCGGCCGACGCCGTGGCGTTCGCCGCGCGATGCGGAGCCGCGTGCGCGAGCGCCCGGGGACCGTACGCCGGCCAGCTGACTGCGGCCGACCTCTAGCTCGGGCGATACTGCCATCCGTGGACATCGCCGGGTTCCTTCGCCGCTACCCGCCGTTCGACGAACTCGACGACGACGGCCTGGCACGGCTCGCGCGCTCGGTGGAGATCGAGCACTTCCCTGCCGACACCGTGATCCTGCAGCAGGGCGGCGACCCCGCGCAAGCGCTGTACGTCGTGCGCAAGGGAGCGGTGGAGCTGCTCGATGACGGCATGCTCCTGGATCAGCTCGTCGAAGGCGAGGTGTTCGGGCAGTTCTCGCTCCTCGCCGAAGAGACGCCCACGCTGACGGTCCGCGCCCAGGAGGACACGCTCTGCTACCTGGTGCCTGCCGAGACCGCTGACCCCTTGCTCGGCTCGAATGCGGGCGTCTCGTTCGTCATCGGGAGCATGCGCCGACGGATCACCTCGGCGGCGGAGTCCTCGGCCGGCGCCGCCGACCCCCGGCTCACCACCGTGGGATCGCTGGTGCGCCGCGAACCGGTCACCGCGGACCCCACGACGCCGGTGGCCGAGGCCGCCGCTCGGATGGCCGACGAACGGGTGTCCTCGCTGCTGATCCCCACGTCCGACGGGTGGGGCATCGTGACCGACCGCGACCTCCGGACCCGTCTGGTGGCGGCGCGCACCGATCCCTCGATCCCCGTCGTCGAGATCGCGACGTTCCCGGTCCGCACGATCGACCGGGAGACGCTCGCCGGCGCCGCCCTGCTCGGGATGTTCGCCGACGGGATCCACCACTACCCGGTCACCGAGCCCGGCGGCCGCATCGTGGGCGTGGTTACCGACACCGACCTGATGGGCATCGGGCGGCACACGCCGTTCGCGGCGCGCAGCGCGATCGAGCGAGCGCGCACGACCCAGGAGGTGGCGGCGGCCGGCCGCGAGCTGCCCGCATTGGTCGCGGCGATGGTCGAGGCGCGCACCGACCCGATCGACGTGGGGAGGGTGGTGGCGCTGGTGGTCGATGCGATGACCATCAGACTGCTCCACCTGGCGATCGAGCGCCAAGGTGATCCGCCGTGCGCGTGGGCCTGGCTTGCGCTGGGAAGCGCGGCGCGGCACGAACAGGCGCTGCACACCGACCAGGACCACGCGCTCGCCTTCGATCCGATCCCCGGACAGCCCGACGCCGATCCGTACTTCGGCGAACTGGCCGAGTTCGTCACGGCCGGCCTCGAAGCGGCGGGCATCCCCCGATGCACCGGCGACGCCATGGCGACCCACCCCACGCTGCGGCGCCCGATCGACGAGTTCGTCGTGCACTTCGCGGACTGGATGGACCACCCCAATCCGAAGGCCACCGTGCTGTCCTCGATCGAGTACGACTTCCGGCAGGTGGCCGGGCCGCTCGACGCCGAACCCACGCTGGACGACGCCGTGCGCCGCGCGCGGCACAAACCCGAGTTCCTCCGGATGCTGTCGCGTCGGGCGCTCGACCTCACACCGCCGACGGGGTTCGT
Organism: Actinomycetota bacterium; assembly: GCA_046732015.1. Lineage (GTDB taxonomy): Bacteria > Actinomycetota > UBA4738 > UBA4738 > HRBIN12 > JAOUEA01. The sequence goes on along the minus strand of JBKPMF010000301.1, from coordinate 854 downwards.
GCGCAACCTGGTGGTGGAGGCCAAGGGCGAGCACGCCGGACGGCTCGACATCAAGCACGGCGGGATCACGATCGTCACCAACCTCGCGCGCATGTGGGCGGTCCGCGCCGGCATCACGCAGAAGGACACCCTCGCCCGCCTGGATGCCGCCGCGCACGCCGCCCAGGACCCGCTCGACACCGACGTCGCGAGGGAGCTGTCCGAGGCCTTCCACTTCCTCTGGGAGATCCGGCTCAGGCATCAGGTCGAGCAGGTGAACGCCGGCCGGTCCCCCGACGACTACGTCGATCCGGCGTCGTTGGGACCGTTCTCCCGCAGCGGGTTGAAGGAAGCGTTCCGGGTGATCTCGCGTGCGCAGCGCCTGCTGGCGAGCGAAGAGGGCATCCGCCCGTCCTGACGCGGCCTGGGCCGTGTTCAGAGAGCCAGGTCGGTCCCCATCGCGTGGAACCCGCCGTCCACGTGCACGACCTCGCCGGTGATGCCGGCAGCCATGTCGGACAACAGGAACGCCACCGCGTTGCCGACCGGTGTGGGGTCGGTGAGATCCCAGCCGAGGGGCGCACGGCGGCCCCATGCCTCGGAGATCTGGTCGAACCCTGGGATGCCCTTGCCCGCCATCGTCTTGAGCGGACCCGCCGACACGGTGTTGACGCGGATCTGCTTCGGGCCGAGGTCACGCGCGAGGTAGCGCGACACGCCTTCGAGCGCCGCCTTCGCCACGCCCATCCAGTCATAGATCGGCCAGGCCACCTGCCCGTCGAAGTCCAGCGACACGATCGCGCCGCCCTCGGACTCCATCAACGGCAGCATCCCGGTGGCCAGCGCCTTCAACGAGAACGCGCTCGTCTTGATCG
>JBKPMF010000300.1:0-2491 GCA_046732015.1 Actinomycetota bacterium | reverse complement strand
GAAGAGGAGACGCAGCCATGACCGAGCAGTCCCGACAGCCCACCACCCCCGAAGAGCAGCCCTTGCCCCGCACCGAGGCGGAGTGGCGCGAGCGCCTGACGTCCGAGCAGTTCGAGGTCCTGCGCAACAAGGGGACCGAGCGTGCCTTCACCGGCGAGTACGCGTTCAGCAAGGAAGACGGCGTGTACCGGTGTGCCGGCTGCGGCGCGGAGTTGTTCAGCTCCGAGACCAAGTACGAGTCCGGAACCGGCTGGCCCAGCTTCTGGCAGCCGATCGACTCCGATGCCGTCGAGCTCCACGAGGACAAGAGCCTGTTCATGCGTCGCACCGAGGTGACCTGCGCCCGATGCGGCGGTCACCTGGGCCACGTGTTCAACGACGGGCCTCGTCCCACCGGCGAGCGCTACTGCATGAACTCCGTGTCCTTGCAGCTCGAGCCCACCGACGAGGAACGGACGTCCTGACCCCGGGATAGACTCCCGGGATGGACTTCAAACTGGAACTCGTCATCGTCCCGGTGTCCGACGTCGACCGCGCGAAGGCCTTCTACGAACAAGCGGGGTTCAACGCCGATCACGACCACGTCGTGAACGACGACCTCCGGTTCGTGCAGCTCACGCCTCCCGGGTCGGCGTGCTCCATCTCCATCGGGAAAGGGGTCACCGAGGCCGAGCCCGGCTCCATCGCGGGTCTGCAGCTGGTGGTCCAGGACATCGAAGCCGCCCGCGACGAGCTCGTGGGCCGCGGTGTCGAGGTCAGCGAGATCCAGGACTTCCCCTGGGGCTCGTTCGTGTTCTTCACGGACCCCGACGGCAACGCCTGGAACGTGCAGGCGATCCAGCCGCGCAGCTAGCCTTCGGTGATGGGGTCCGAGACGACCCCAACGTCCCGGTCCTCGTCCCGCAGGTATCGGTCGATGGCGATGCTGGTCACCGCCGCCCACACGCACCACAGTGAGGCGAACCCGTCGACCGTCAGCCAGACCAGCACCACCACCGCCATCAGGTTGGCGATGCCGAACGATCGGATCCAGCGGTCGCTGGCGGTGAGCAGCGCGCCGCAGGTCGCCACCACGTAGAGCATGCTGATCGCGGCACCTGCGGGGATCCCCAGCACGTAGGCGATGTGGTGGGACTGCATCGAGGCGTCGACCGGCCCACGCACCAACGACCCCAGCAACACGATCGTCACGACCAGCCCCACGGCGGCGAACAGGGTCATGGCCGTCCGGCGGCGCCGGTCCGGTTCGACCCCTCGCACAGCGACCGGCACCCAGAATGGCAGCGCGAAGGCGATGGCGAGGTAGACCCAGGTCGCCACATCACTCAGCGATGCCGACACCTTTCCGGCCAGGCCCCACCACACCAACACCTCGACCAATTGATGCGCGCCGAAGACCAGCGGAAGGGCGGCTAGGGGGAGCTCCCGAGGGGTGCGTGCGTGTCGGACGGCGTCGATCCCGATCGCACTCACGATCACTCCGGTGGCGAGATCGGCTTCGGCGGAGAAGCACATCGTCGGGCCACCCTGCCACACCTCTCGCCCTTCCGGTACCCCGCCGTTCGGACCACGTACGCGTTGCCACCGTTGATCCCTCGGAGGTCCGGCTGGAGAGCCACGACTACAGTTCCCGGGTGGATCACGCGAAGCTGCTCGACCGTGGGTCCGTCACCGAGATCCTGACGGGGGCGGGCTGCATCGCGGCCGCCGAGGAGGCCGACGAACTGATCGGCGCGGCGGCCGGCGATCATGACATCCTCGCGGCGATCGTCGCCCGACGAGCCGAAGGCGAACCGCTCGCCTGGCTGACGGGCTCGATGACGTTCGCCGATGTCTCGCTGATCGTGGAGCCGGGCGTCTATGTGCCGCGGATGCAGTCCGAAGCGCTGGCTCTGCGCGCGGCGTCGCTGCTCCCACCCACGGGGGTCGCCGTCGACCTGTGCACCGGCGCCGGCGCGGTCGGGGCCGTGATGGCCGCGGCCAGGCCTCAAGCACGGGTCGTCGCGACCGAGCTGGATCCGACCGCGGCGAGATGCGCCCGCCACAACCACGTGGAGGTATTCGAAGGATCCTTGGACGAGCCGCTCCCAGCGGGATTGGCGCGGACGGTCGACGTGATGACCGCGGTCGTTCCCTACGTGCCGACGGACGCGATCCGCCTGCTCCCGCGAGACGTGCAAGCGTTCGAACCTCGCCTCGCCCTCGATGGCGGCACCGATGGCACGGACCTGCTGGTCGATGTCGTTCGACGCGCTCCACGCTGGCTATGCGCCGGCGGTTGGCTCCTACTGGAACTCGGTGGGGACCAAGCCGATCCGGTCGGGCGATCGTTCGAGGAGCACGGCTTCACGGACGTCGACGTGATGGTCGACGAGTACGGCGAGCCACGGGCGGTCGCCGGACGTCTCGCCTGAGTGCCTCAGCCCCAGAGGTCGATCTGGGGAAGGCCCGCGGTCCCGAGGGTCTCGTTCAGCTCGGCGCAGTGGTAGAC
>JBKPMF010000299.1:0-10916 GCA_046732015.1 Actinomycetota bacterium | reverse complement strand
CCAGCGGTCGCCGCCGACCTTGCCGGTATCGCGTACGCCTCCACCGGCGTGGTGCTGATGGTGTACCCGGAGGGGTCGCAGTCCGGGCTGCCGGAGGGGACCGGGTTCGTGGTGCCTCGCGGAGCCGCGCCGATGACCGCGGCCACCTGGCTCTCCAGCAAGTGGCCCTCCGACGCCTTCGGGACGCGCGCCGTGGTGCGGTGCTACGTCGGCGCCGTGGGCGAAGAGGACATCCTGGATGGCGACGACGCCGACCTGATCGACGCATGTGCCCGGCACCTCGCCGCACTCGTGCAGCTCCCGGAGGCGCCAGCGCACGCCGCGGTGGTTCGCTGGCCGAAGGCGATGCCGCAGTACGAGCTGGGTCACCTCGACCTAGTGGCGCGCATCCGACGCTCGCTGCCCGAAGGTATCTTCGTGGTGGGCCAGGCCTACGATGGCGTAGGGATCCCCGATTGCGTCAGGGCGGCCGGCGAAACGGCAGCGGCCGTGGTCGCCTACCTCCAACGAGATCCCGCAGGTGTTCCGAACGACGAGGAGACGGTTCGATGAGCGAGACGATCTACACCCTGTACCCGGTGTTCGTGGGCAGCGACGACCTGCGGGACGTGCTGGACGATGCCGACGACCGCCGCGACGCCGCCCAGGAGATCGAGAACCTCTACAAGTCGTGGGAGGGCACGGTCCAGGTGCGCGGCACGTACTCGACCGTCGGCTTCCGCGCCGACGCCGACCTGATGCTGTGGCTCCACGGTGATGCACCCGACGTGCTGCAGCGCGCGCTCGTGGAGTTCCGCCGCACGACGGTGGGACGTCTGATCGAACCCACGTGGATGTTCATGGGCGCCGTGAAGCCTGCGGAGTTCACGGCCGATCATGCCCCCGCGTTCGTGAAGGGCACGCCGCCGGAGAAGTTCCTGTGCGTGTACCCGTTCGTGCGCACGCCCGAGTGGTACTTGCTGCCTCGCGAGGAACGCGGCGAGCTGCTGCGTGAGCACGGCGGCGCCGGACGGGAGTTCCCCGAGGTGCTGGCCAACACCACCAGCGCCTTCGGTCTCGGCGACTGGGAGTGGATCCTCGCGTTCGAGGCCGAGCGCGCCGACTCGCTGGTGGACTGCATCCGCCGGCTGCGGGAGACCGAGGCCCGCTTGTACACGAAGGTGGAGATCCCGTTCGTCACGGGGATCCGCAAGTCGGTCGCCGACGTTCTCGACGACCTCGTGTAGCGGCTGACTGCGTCGGCTCCGAGTGAGATCGCTCGTGGGTCAGTCGTGCTTCCCGTGGTGCTTCGCGGCGATCTCGTCGGCGTGATCGGGCACGTAGGTGTAGAGGTCACGGGGTGGCCGCACGTAGCCCTCGTCCTGCTGGCGGTCCGGGAGTTCGATATCCGGCACGGACTCCTCTTGATACGGGATCTTCGACAGCAGGTGCGAGATGCAATTGAGCCGCGCCTTCTTCTTCGTGTCGGACTCGACCACGTACCACGGCGCCTCGGGCAGATCGGTGTGGACGAACATCTCGTCCTTCGCGCGCGAGTAGTCGACCCATTTGGTGCGTGAGTACAGATCGGTCTCGCTCAGTTTCCAGCGGCGGAGTGGATCGGTGATGCGCTTGGCGAACCGGCGCTCCTGCTCCTCGTCGCTCACCGAGAACCAGTACTTGATCAGGATGATGCCGTCCTCCACCAGGAGACGCTCGAAGATCGGGCACTGGCGGAGAAACCGGTAGTACTCGTTGGGCGTGCAGAATCCCAGCACGTGTTCGACGCCGGCGCGGTTGTACCAGCTGCGGTCGAACAAGATGATCTCGCCCGCCGCGGGCAGCTCGGCCACGTACCGCTGGAAGTACCACTGCGAGGTCTGACGCTCGGTGGGCTTGGGGAGCGCGACGTGCTTGGTGATCCGCGGGTTCGTGTGCTCGGCGATCCGCTTGATCGTGCCACCCTTGCCGGCCGCATCGCGTCCCTCGAAGATCACCACGACCCGGGCGCCCGTCTCGGCCACCCACTGCTCCATCTTCACGAGTTCTTCTTGGAGCCGGTAGAGCTCCTTCTCGTAGGCCTTGTTGGGGAACTTCGTGCGGCCAGAACCCTGGCGCTCCATCGCTTCACTCATGTCTACCGCCCTCCACCGCGTTGCGTCGTGCGATGAGTCTAGGGGCGTGTGCTCTAGGCTGGGTGGGTGTCCGACGTCGATCCCCGCATCCTGGCCAACCGGAAGCAGCTCCGCGCCGTCCCGATCCACGAGCGACCGAAGCCCCGCATGCGGGGCCGGCTCCACCAGGGCGCGTTCTTCGTCGCGATCCCGGCGGGCCTGGTGCTGGTGGCGCTCGCACCCAGCGGACGCGCCCGGATCGCGACGCTCATCTACGCGCTCACCCTGATCGGGCTGTTCGGCGTCAGCGCGTCCTACCACCTGGGGGCGTGGTCGGAAGAGGCCTACGTGCGCATGCGTCGCCTCGACCATTCCATGATCTTCGTGCTGATCGCGGGGACCTATACGCCGTTCTGCATGCTGGTGCTCACGGGGGCGCTGGGGACCGCCACCCTGATCACCGTGTGGGCGGGGGCCGCCGTCGGCGTGGCCACGAAGTTCTATCGCGTCGATCTGCACGTGCTGTCCGGGTTCATGTACATCGGGCTGGGCTGGGTCGCGGTGGTCAGCCTCCCGGCGTTGATCCGTGGCCTCGACACGCCCGAGACGATCTTGCTGATCGTGGGTGGCTTGCTCTATTCGTTCGGAGCGCTCGTGCTGGCGACCAACAAGCCGAACCCGTGGCCGCTGACGTTCGGCTATCACGAGGTGTGGCACTCCATCACGATCGCCGCGGCGATCTGCCACTACGTCTGCATCCTGATGATCGTGCTGCGGCTCCGCGCCTAGCCGAGTTCCTCGGCGATCAGCGGTCGCAGGTCCTCGATGATGCGGTGGCCGTTCGTGCTGGCTGGGCGGCCTTCCATGGCCTCCTCCGGCCGGAAGATCAGATAGGTGTCCATGCCCGCCTCCTTCGCACCGTCGCAGTAGACGACCTGGTCATCGACGAAGACCGCACGGCTCGGGTCGGGATCGCCGATGGCCTCCAGGGCCAGGCGGTAGATCTCCGGTTCGGGCTTCATGGTTCGCACCACGAACGACAGGATCACGGCATCGAACTCCGCCTCGAGCCCCAGACGCTCGACGATGGGCACGGTGTTGTACGAGCAGTTGCTCACGAGCGCGGTCTTCACCCCGCGCGCACGGAGGCCGCGCACCACGTCCAAGGAGTCGTCGAAGAGGTGCACGCGGTCGCGCATCATCTCCCCTTCCAGCGCGATGAGCTCGGCCACCAGGTCGGGGTCGGGCGCGTGCCCGGCCGCTTCGACGATGGCGGCCATGTCGGCGTTCTCGTCGGCGTTCTCGCCCTTGCTCCTGGCGGGGCGCGTGACGGTGAAGACCTCGCCCATGGCCTGGGGGGTGAGGCCGAGTCGGTCGGCCAGCGCGTGCTGCCAGGCGAGCCAGTCGCTCCACACCAGCGTGTCGTAGAGGTCCAGCAGAACGGCGTCGTAGGTGGACACGGGATCAGCCTACCGGCGCGTCACTCGGCCCAGAGGCCGGCGAGGAACCCGTCGACGTCGGCCGTGCCCGTGAGATCCACCACGGCATCGGGCGCCGGGTCGATGTCCGGGGCGATCGGTTCGAAGCACGAGGCCACCGAGGCCGGCTCCAGGAACCGGCTGAGTTGGGCGTAGCTGTGCGGGTCCTCGAGCCCTTTCGGGCGGCGGTAGTAGCGCATGGGGAACGTCACGTGCAGGGCGTCTCGGGCGCGGGTGAGCGCCACGTACAGCAGGCGGCGCTCCTCTTCGATCTCGTCGTCGTCACCGGTGGCCATGTCGGAGGGGATCATGCCGTCGGCAGCGTGGATCAGGTGGACGACGTCCCATTCGAGCCCTTTGGCGGAGTGGATCGTCGAGAGCACCAGGTAGTCCTCATCGAGCAGCGGCGGACCCGCGAGATCACCGGTCGACGACGGCGGATCCAAGGTGAGCTCCGACAGGAACCGGCCCCGGGACTCATACCCCTGAGCCAGCAGCGTGAGCTGGTCGAGGTCACGTGTCCGCGCGGCGGCGGCGGGGTAGGTGCGCCCGATCACCTCGTCCAGGAACGGCCGCAGTCGCTCAAGCTGGGCGGCGGGTGGCAGCACGGTCTCGTCCACGCACCCACGGAGGGCCGATCGGAGCTCCTGGAAGCCTTCGACCGCGGCGCGAGGCACGTCGGCGGGTTGGTCAAGCATCTTGACCAATGGCGAAGCGTCATCCGGGTTCCCCTCGCGTACGCCGATCTGGGTCATCAGACGGCGAGCGGTGGCCGGCCCGATGCCCTCCGGCAGCTGCAACACGCGGAACCACGCCACCTCGTCCCACGGGTTCTCCAGCACCCGCAGGATCGCCAGCGTGTCCTTCACGTGTCCGGCTTCCATGAACTTCAGACCGCCGTACTTCACGAATGGGATGCTGCGACGGGCGAGTTCGACCTCGAGCAGGTCGCTGTGGTGGGCCGCACGGAAGAGCACGGCCTGCTCCTTCAACGGCACCCCCTCCTCTCGATGGGCGAGCACCGTGTCGCACACCGCGGCGGACTGGGCGGGCTCGTCGAGGCAGGTTCGCAGCGTGGGGGTGCGATCGCCGCGCCGGGCCGACCACAGGGTCTTGTCGTGCCGCTGAGGGCTGAGCCCGATCGCGGCGTTGGACGCGGCGAGGATGGGTGGGATCGACCGGTAGTTCTGTTCGAGGGCGATCACGGTGGCGCCCTCGAACCGCTGCGGGAACTCCAGGATGTTGCGCACCGTTGCCGCTCGGAAGCCGTAGATCGACTGGGCGTCGTCGCCCACCACCGTGAGGTTGCGCGCGCTGGGCGGCCGCATGCCCTCGAGGATGTCGGCCTGCAGCGCGTTCGTGTCCTGGTACTCGTCGACCAGGATGTGGTCGAACATCGCCGCCATCGGTTCCCGGGTGGCATCGCTCCAGGCCAGCGCCTTCCAGAACAGGAGCAGGTCGTCGTAGTCCAGGACGTTCTGCTCACGCTTCCGGACCGTGTAGGCGGTGAAGATCTCACGGATGCCCTCGGCTTCCTCGAGGCACCAGGGGTAATGACGCTTCAGCACGTCGCCGAGCTTGTCGCCCGCGTTGACCGTGCGCGAGTAGATCGATGCGAGCGTCTCCTTACGAGGGAAGCGGCGCTCGCGTGCGCTGAAGCCGAACTCGTCGCGCAACAGGTTCATCACGTCGGCGCCGTCGGCCTGGTCGAGCACGGTGAAGTCGGGGCGCAATCCCAACGGCCGTCCATGCAGGCGGAGCAGCCGGTTGCCCACGGCGTGGAAGGTGCCGCCCCACACCCTTCCCGCTTCGGCTCCGGTCATGCGCTCGGCCCGGGTCAGCATCTCGCGCGCGCCACGCCGGCTGAACGTCAACAGCAGGATGCGTTCGGGGCGCGTGCCTTGGTCGATCAGCCACGCCACCCGCGCGGCGAGCGTGGCGGTTTTGCCGGTGCCCGCACCGGCGACGATCAGCAGTGGACCGTCGCCGTGGGTGGCCGCAGCACGCTGCGCGTCGTTGAGCTGGTCCCCGAACATGTGTTCGGAGTCTATACCCGGTTCCTGCCCGGGTGGCGAGCGCTAGATCAAGGGGACGAGACTGAGGATGTCGTCCGTGCCGTTTGTGGTGAGCTGTTTCTCGGCACCGCTGCCATCGGCCCGCACGGAGAGCAGCTCGAAGTCGGACCCGTCGTGGCGGACGAAGATCACCCTCGAGCCATCCGCGGTGAACACCGGAGAGAACTCCAAGTCAGCATCCGCGGCCAGGAAGATCGGCTTGGTGCCCTCGGGCGTGCCGAGGTAGAGGTCGTAGCCACCGATGCCCCCTCGGGCCATGACGTTGCTATCGAAGAGCATGGCGAACGAGTTCCCGTCCGGGGCCCAGTCGCCGAAGACGCTGTACGTGTCGGGGCCGAAGTTCGTCAGTTGCTGGAGGCCCAGGCCATTGGGCTTGATCCACGCGATGTCGAGCGAGTCACCGTCGTAGGTGCTGAACGCGATCCGGCCGGCGGAAGGGCTCCACGCCGGCGCCATCGCGAGCCCCGTGAAGATCGAGTGCTTGTCGGTGCCGTCGGCGTTCATCACCATCAGGTTCGCGTCGATCCCTCGCAGGGTTGCCGCCGAGAGCCGCCGGCCCGTGGCCGTGCCGCCGATCCGTGTCCACACGATCTGCTGACCGTTCTTCGACCAGTTCGGGCTGTAGTTGGAGGCCGCGGTCGTGAGTTGCTTGCGCTTCGTGCCGTCGGCCATGGCCGTGTAGACGTCGAAGTTGCCCTTGCCCTTCGAGCCGGCGAACGTCATGCGGGCGCCGTTGGGGGACCAGTGGCCGCCGTACTCCAGGAGGGCATCGGTCTTGACGACGCGCACCTGGTCGTCGCCGTTCGGTTTCATGGTGAACAGGTCGAGCGCGCCGATCCCTCGCGACGGGCTGAGCGTTCTGGTCGGCGGCATCTTCGCCCGCGCGAACAACACCCGCGGTCCCTGATCGGGGAAGCTCGCCGACGCGGGTGCGACGCAAACGGCGATCGTCGCGGCGACGACGGCGGTGACGAGGATGGAACGGCGACGGGCGTGACGGATCGAACGGGCCATGGCGGGTTGCTCCTCTCGGACGAACGGCGCGAGTATCGCATGACCTCCCCCGCCGACCGTGGAGGGTCGCCGCCTTCGCCCGGGACCCCGGTAGGCTCCACGCATGGATGAGGGTTCCGAACCTCGCATCCGCGTCACGGACGGACCGTACGTGGTCGAAGGCCGGCTGCCGCTGGTGCGGACCTCGATCGTGGAGACCGATCACGGTGAGCCGATCGGCTGGGCTCCCGACCAGCCCGTGCAGCAACGCGAGGTCGTGAAGCTGTGCCGATGCGGCCACTCGTCGGACAAGCCGTTCTGCGACGGCACCCATCGCACGATCGGCTTCCGGGGCACCGAGACCGCCGATCGCGGCCCGATCGCGGCCCGCCGTAAGACCTACGCGGGCGAGGGGGTCGTCATGACCGACGACCGCTCGATCTGTGAGCACGCCGGCTTCTGCGGCGATCGGTTCACGAACGTATGGCGCATGATCAAGGACACGGACGATCCGTCGGTGCGCGAGCGACTCATCGACATGGTGCGCCTCTGCCCGTCGGGCGCGCTGGCAGCGAGCGAGGACGATGGCGGTGAGCCGTTGGAACCCGCGCTCCCCACCAGCGTGGCCGTCGTGGAGGACGGCCCGCTGTGGGTGCGCGGCGGGGTGCAGGTCACCGGAGCCGATGGTCACGACTACGAGGTGCGCAACCGCGTGACGCTGTGCCGCTGCGGCGCCTCGACCAACAAACCCTTCTGCGACGGCACCCACCAGGAGGTCGGATTCACCGACTCCTGAGCTGGGACGAACCTCACGTCGAGGCCGGCACCAGCCCCAGGTCCTTCAGGACACCGACCGGCAGTACGTGGCAGTACGGGGTGTGCCCGTTGCCCTCGTAGTACCGCTGGTGGTAACCCTCGGCCGGGTAGAAGGTGGGCGCTTCCTCGACCTGGGTCGCGATCGGCTTGTCGAACCGCGCCTGTGCGCGCTCCTTCGATGCGATCGCCGTGGAGAGCTGCTCCGGAGTCGTGGTGAAGACCACGCTGCGGTACTGATCGCCCACGTCCGGGCCCTGCCGGTTCACCTGGGTCGGATCGTGCATCGCCCAGAACACCTCGAGCAGCTGCTCGAAGGTGACGACCGACGGGTCGAAGGTCACCTCGACCACCTCGGCATGTCCGGTGGTGTGGCTGCAGACGTCCCGGTAGGTCGGGTTGTCGGTGAGTCCGCCCGCGTAGCCGCTGACGGCATCCTGGACGCCCGGCACCTGCCGGAACACCCACTCGACGCCCCAGAAGCATCCCGCGCCGAAGATCGCGGTCTCGGTCATGGTCGTGTTCGCCTCCTCGTGTTCGATGGAACTGCTCCATCGTCCTCCGGACGGGCCGGAACGTTACGCCTCGGGTGCCGCGGGGGCCACGGGTCTGCTCGGTTGCAGCACCTGGAGCACCACGAGCCAGGCCACCAGGAGCACCAGCACGATGCCGAACGCCGCCCAGCTCACGTCGCTGAACAGCAGGAACAGGGCCACGATGCCGATGCTCACGATGCGCAGGACCTGGGTGTGCTCGGCGATCCAGCGCACCACGACGTTCTCGCGGTCGAGCCAGTTGCCCTCGCCCGCCCGCTCGACCGCGCGGGAGAGCCAGGAGGGACGCCCCGCCAGATACGCGAGGACGGCGATGACGACCGTGCTCACCAGCAGGAGGGTCGTGAACCCACGGAGGTTCCCCAGGATCCTCGAGACGGTGTCCGACACCGCCCCACGGTTCGAGCCGTTCGGCGCCAGGTTGACGATGTCGTCCTGGAACCGGATCGCCGCCCGGCGCGCGACGATGAGCGCGATCGCCGAGGCCAGCCCCAGCCACATCAGCGTCCGCAGTCGGTTCAAGCTCAGAACGAGCGCCGCGATCGCGGTGATCACGGTGACGATGATCAGCAGCCACACCAGCCGATCGGAGAGCTTGACCGCCTGCTGCGCGGCTTCGAGGGAGTCCGAGGAGAACACCGGGATCTGGCCGAAGTCGTCGGGAAGGTCGATCCCCAGACGCTGCTCCAGGGCGGGAAGGATCGTGTCCACCTGTTGGCCCGTGACCGGCGGGATGTCGATCTGCCGGTTCAGCAGATCGGAGAGCGTGCCCTCCAGCGACGACAAGGCATCGTTCACCAGGGGCAGCAGATTGAGGTAGGCGGTATCGCCCTGGATCGTGATGGTGGAACTGTCGCCACGCAGGATCGAGATCGCTTGATCGTGCGCCGTCGTCAGCGCCTTGATCCACACTGCGCGAACGGCGTCGGTGGCCAGCAATCCCTGGATCCGATCGTGGAGGAACGACCTGATGCCGTCGGTGATGGGGCCTGCCAGCACGCTGGCCGAGATCGGCAGATCCTGGGGACCGACCTGCGTGAGGGTCGTCTCCACCCGGTGCTCGACGTCGAGGCCGGTCATGATGGCGTCGGACAGCCGCGTGGCGAGGGCATCCTGCACGTTGGGGTCGTCGATCAGGGGCCCCACCGTCTCGACGAACCGATCGGTGTCGAACACCACCTGGTGCGCCCAGACCGCGGTGGTGCTGGCGGCGACCCCGATCGCGGTGAGGATGATCAGCAGGGTGACGAACGTGCGTCGCACCCGCCGCTTGGGATTCTCGCCATCCATCCGGTACCCGCAGTTCGAGCAGTACTTGACCCCGTCCTTGTTCATGACCTGGCAGTTCGGACACTTCATCAGTTGCGCTCCCCTCGATGCATGCGCCCCAGGATGACGTACGGGCGTCGCCGCTGCATCATCCCAGCGAGATGGGATGCGCCGAGGGCTCGCATCCTGAACGACCCGCAACGCCGTTAGCGCCTCTGGCCAGGAACGGTGTAAGGTGCCCCATCTCGGATTTGAACGGGGATTCAAACGATGGCGCAGCAACAGGCGAACCGCTACGACGCGATCGTGATCGGCGGCGGGCACAACGGGCTGGTGGCCGCCGCCTACCTCGCCAAGCACGGTGCCCGGACGGTGGTGCTGGAGAAACGGCACAAGACCGGCGGCGCGGCCGACACCAGCGAACCGTGGCCCGACGAGCTCCCCGGGGTCAAGGTCAACACGCTCAGCTACACGATGAGCCTCATGCCGCCCTCGCTCCGCCGCGACCTGCAGCTGGAACGGTTCGGGTTCAAGCTGCTGCCGCTGGGGCAGGGCTACCTGCCGATGCCGGGTGGCGGATCGATCGTCCAGTCCGACGCCGACGCGAAGACCTACGAGTCGATCGCGCGACTGTCCAAGCACGACGCCGACGCCTACGGACCGTTCTACGAATGGATCGGGCGGATCGCCGACATCATGGGTCCGCTGTTGATGCAGACGCCGCCGAGCCTGGGCTCGAAGAAGCCCAAGGACATCAAGGACGTCGCCCAACTCGGGTGGGCGCTGCGTAAGCAGGTGGACCGGCAGACGGTGGCCGACATCACGCGCCTGTTCACGATGAGCGCCACCGACCTGCTCGACCGATGGTTCGAAAGCCCCCAGATGATGGGGTTCATGGCGGTCAACGGCATCATCGGCACCTGGGCCGGGCCGGACGCGCCGGGCACCGCGTACGTGATGATGCACCACTCCGTCGGCGACATCGGCGACGGTGAGGTCGCCGCCTGGGGCTTCATGGAAGGCGGCATGGGCGCGGTCGCGAAAGCATGCGAGGACTCCGCCCGGTTCTTCGGCGCCGAGATCCGCGTGAACGCGCCGGTCGCCACGATCCAGACCGCCGCCGGTCGCGCTCGCGGCGTGACCCTGGAGGACGGGGAGGAATTGCTGGCGCCGGTCATCGTGACCAGCTGCCACCCCAAGATCACGTTCCTCCAGCAGCTTGACCCCGCCGAGCTGCCCGATGCGTTCGTCCACGACATCGAACACTGGAAGACCCGAAGCGGCACCGTGAAGGTGAACCTGGCGATCGATCGCCTGCCGACGTTCACGGCCGATCCCGAGTTCGACCCGGAGATCCACGGCGGCGCGATCCAGCTGCTCGACGACGGCGATCAGCTCGAAGAGGCGTTCCAGGACGCGCGGTTCGGGCGGGCCGCCCGCCGGCCGTTCAGCGACACGGAGATCCCCAGCGTGGTCGACACCACGCTCACGCCCGAGGGTTCGAACGTGCACACGGTGTCGATGTTCACGCAGTGGGTGCCGGCCGACTGGGCCGACGACGAGGACGACCACGCCGCCGAACTCGATGCCTATGCCGACCGGTTGATCGAACGCTTCGATCTGATCGCCCCGGGGTTCAAG
>JBKPMF010000298.1:0-15079 GCA_046732015.1 Actinomycetota bacterium | reverse complement strand
GTTCGGAGAACACCTGCGGATCGCGCGCACCGTCGTCCTCGAACTCGGCGAACCCATCACGATGGCCACCAAGACCCTGATCCCGCTGCAGTGGGAGGCGACCGGCCCCAGAGGGGTGTTCCCGTCGATGGAGGCCGACCTGGAGATCGCGCCGTTGAGCGCAGACAGGACACAGCTGGCCATGAGCGCCAGATACGTCCCGCCCATGGGCGCCGTAGGACGCGCGATGGACCGCACGCTGCTGTTCCGGGTCGCCGAGGCCACGCTCAAGGACTTCTTGGACGGGGTCGGACGTGCGTTGATGTCGCCGACGGCTGGGGCTTCCCCCAGCACCGCCATCTAGGATGGCCGCGTGACGAAGCCGGCTCCACTTCGTGTGATGCTCGTCGACGACCACGAGATCGTTCGCGACGGCATCAAAGCGATGCTCGACACGCAGGACGACATCGTGGTGACCGCGCAGGCGGGCAGCGTGCAGGAGGCGATCGACGAGGCCGCCCGAACCCGCCCCGACGTCGTCGTGATGGACGTGCGACTCGCGGACGGCAGCGGCATCGAGGCGACCCGGCAGATCCGCGCCGACCACCCTGAAACGAAGGTCCTGATGCTGACCTCGTTCGCCGACGACGAAGCGTTGTTCTCCTCGATCATGGCGGGCGCCTCCGGCTACGTGCTGAAACAGGTGAAGCCGGGCGAGCTGTTGCGGGCGATCCGTGCCGTCGGCGCCGGCGATTCGCTGCTGGATCCCGGCGTCACCACCGCCGTGCTGGACCGGCTGCGCAAAGGCAAGCACCTGCTGAAGGACGAGAAGCTCGCTCGGCTCTCACCACAGGAGGAGCGCATCCTGACGCTGGTGGCCGACGGTCGCACGAACCGCGAGATCGGCGAGGAACTGCACCTGGCCGAGAAGACCGTGAAGAACTACGTCAGCTCGATCCTGTCGAAACTGGAGGTCGCGCGGCGCGCCGAGGCCGCCGCCTACCTCGCCCGCCACACCACCACGCCCGGCTCCGTCGAGGAGTAGCCGACGGGGCCCGAAGGTCCCATCCAGATGGGGCCGCACGACCCGAGCCACCCGCCTCTCCTCCGGCGATGCTGTCCCCATCGGAACAAGGAGGTGGGAACGATGACGACGCGGGAGATGACCGCGATCGACATGCCGGCGATCGAGCAGCTCGAGCCGGCCCACACCAGGGGGCTGCAGCGGGTCGTGGGGCTGCTCCGCTTGGCGATGGGTTGGACGTTCCTCTGGGCGTTCATCGACAAGCTGTGGGGCCTGGGCTTCGCGACCGGCCGTGACGTCGAGACCGGCGCCATCGTGTTCGGCGGATCGGACGCGTGGATCAACGGCGGATCCCCGACCGCAGGGGTCCTCGGGTTCGCGCTCAAGGGCCCGTTCAAGGGCTTCTACGAGACGATCACGGGAGCACAGATGGGCGCAGCGGGTCCCACGGCTGCCAGCTGGGTGGACTGGGTGTTCATGATGTCGATGCTGGCCATCGGTGTAGCACTGATCCTGGGTGTGGGGGTGAAGCTCGCGTCCCTGGGCGGCATCGCCTGGATGGCGATCTTCTTCACCGCGACGGCGATCTGGCCCGAGCACAACCCCTTCGTGGACGAGCACGTCATCGAGGCACTCGTCCTGGCGGGACTGTACTTCGCCAACGCAGGCAGGTATCTCGGGCTCGGGAAGATCTGGCAGCGGACCGAGCTGGTCAAGAAGCACCCGATCCTGGCCTGATCGCATCGACGAACGGGCCGACCTGGAAGGCGGGGCCGCGCGCCCCGCCTTCCGGTGTGTCTCGGCTTCGTGTGGCTCGCTAGGGTTGAGGGTCGCTCTGTTCTCGGGCCCCCAGCATGTCGCCGAGCACCATCCGCAGGATCCCCCCACGCGTGTAGTACTCGAGCTCGGCGGGGGCGTCGATCCGCACGGTGACGCTGAACGTCGCCGTCGTCCCATCCCCTCGTGCGACCTCCACCGTTGCCTCCTGGCCCGGCGTGATCCCGGCCGCGAGGTCGCGCACCGCGAACGTCTCCGTGCCGTCCAAGCCGAGCGAGGCGGCGGACTCTCCCGGCGCGTACTGGAGCGGCAGCACGCCCATGCCCACCAGGTTCGACCGGTGGATGCGCTCGAAGCTCTCCGCCAGCACGAACCGGACGCCCAGCAGGTTCGGTCCCTTCGCGGCCCAGTCGCGGCTCGAACCGCTGCCGTATTCCTTGCCCGCGAGCACGGCGGTCGGCGTCCCGGCGTCCCGGTAGCGGGTCGACGCTTCGTAGATGCTGGTGACCTCGCCCGTCGGCAGGTGCGTCGTGAACGAGCCCTCCGAGCCGGGCGCCATCTCGTTGCGCAGGCGGATGTTGGCGAACGTGCCGCGCATCATCACCTCGTGATTGCCCCGACGGGAGCCGTAGGAATTGAAGTCCACCGGCTCGACCCCGTGCTCGCGAAGGTACGCGCCCGCGGGTGAATCCACCTTGATGGACCCGGCGGGCGAGATGTGGTCCGTGGTGATCGAGTCACCCACCTTCACCAGGACGCGTGCGCCTTCGATGTCGGCGACGGCCGCGACCGTGCCGAGTTCGTCGAAGAACGGCGGTTCCTGCACGTACGTCGAGGCGGGGTTCCATTCGTAAACGGGGCCCGACGGGGTCGGCAGGCCCTGCCAGTGTTCGTCGCCACTCCAGATGCGTTCGTACTGCGTCGTGTATTGCGATTCGGTGATCGCCGTCGCCATCGCCTCGCGCACCTCGTCGGCGCTCGGCCAGATGTCGGCCAGGAACACCGGACCGTCGCTGCCTTCCCCGAGCGGTTCGGTCGTGAGGTCGACGTCGATCCGCCCCGCAAGCGCGTATGCCACGCACAACGGCGGTGATGCCAGATAGGAGGCACGAACCTGCGGATGCACACGTCCCTCGAAGTTCCGGTTGCCGCTGAGCACGGCCGCCACGTTGAGGTCATGCTCGTCGACGGCCTTCGCGACGTCGTCGATCAGGGGGCCGGAGTTGCCGATGCACGTCGTGCAGCCGTAGCCCACCAACGCGAACCCGAGCTTGTCCAGGTACGGCGTGAGCCCCGCTCGGTCGAGGTAGTCGGTGACCACGCGCGAGCCGGGGGCCAGCGACGTCTTGACCCACGGCTTGGTGTCCAGGCCGGCCTCGATGGCCTTCCGCGCCAGCAGCCCGGCGGCCAGCATCACGCTGGGGTTCGAGGTGTTCGTGCACGAGGTGATCGCGGCGATCACGACGCTGCCGTGCCCGACGACGCTCTCGCCCGCGGGATGGTCGGCGACGTCCTCGTCCCCGGGCAGCTCCTCGTTGCGGAGCGATCCACCCTCGGCGACGAACCGGCCGATCTCGACGCCCTTCGGGTCCGGCTCGAGGTGATCGCGGAACGCCGCGAGGAACGAGTCCCACACGTCCGGGAGCGCCACGCGGTCCTGCGGCCGCTTCGGCCCCGCCATCGAGGGCACCACCGACGCCAGGTCGAGGTCGAGGATCTCGCTGAACGTCGGTTCGGGGTCGCCGTCGCGACGGAACATCCCCTGTTCCTTGGTGTATCGCTCGGCGAGATCGACAAGGTTCCCCCGGCCGGTGAAGGTGAGATAGCGCATCGTCTCTGCGTCCACCGGGAAGTAGGACGCGGTGGCGCCGTATTCCGGGCACATGTTCGACAGGGTGGCGCGATCCGCGATCGACAGCGACGACAGGCCGTCACCGAAGAACTCCACGAACTTGCCCACCACGCCATGCGCACGGAGCATCTCGGTGAGGGTCAGCACGAGATCGGTGGCCGTGGTCCCGGCCGGCAATGCGCCGGTCATGCGCACGCCGATCACGATCGGCTGTGGCAGGAACATCGGCTGGCCCAGCATCGCGGCCTCGGCCTCGATGCCACCCACGCCCCAGCCCAGCACGCCGAGCCCGTTGATCATCGTGGTGTGCGAGTCGGTGCCCACGAGCGTGTCCGGGAACGCCACCCCGTCGCGCGTCGAGACGACCTGCCCCAGATGCTCCAGGTTCACCTGGTGACAGATGCCCGCGCCGGGCGGCACCACGCGCAATCCTTCGAACGCCTGCTGGGCCCAACGGAGGAGTGAGTAGCGCTCGCCGTTCCGCCGGTACTCGAACTCGATGTTGCGCGCGTAGGCCTCGGGCGAGCGGAACAGGTCCACGGACACCGAGTGGTCGATCACCAGGTCCACGGGGATCGACGGGTTGATGGAGGCGGGATCGGCCCCCGCTCGCTGGGTGGCACTGCGCATCGCGGCCAGGTCAACCACGGCGGGCACGCCCGTGAAGTCCTGCATCAGCACGCGGCCCGGCATGAACGCGACGTCGCCCGCAGGCCCGGGCCATGTGGCGAGCGCACGCACGTCCTCGTCGGACACGTCACGCGAACCGGCGCGTCGCAGCAGGTTCTCGAGCAGGATCAGGACGGTCTTCGGCAGTCGCGACAGATCCACGCCGATCGCATCGAGCCGGTAGAGGTCGATCGGGCCGTCGGCGGTCTCCAACCGCCCCCGCGCCTCCGCGAGTTCGCTGGTCATCGTCTGATGTCAGTCCTTCCACGTGAGAGGTAGGTATCCATCCTCCCACGCAGCGCGCAGCCCCCGAGAGCCAGCCGGGATCAGTCGTCGTCGAGGTCGGGCAGGGGGTAGTGATCGACCTCCGGGAAGGGGTCGTAGAAGTGGTGGAGCAGCGTTTTCCATTCTTCATAGGCCGGTGAGCGTCGGAACCCTTCGGTGTGATCCTCCAGGTGCTCCCACTCGACCAGGAGCAGGTACCGGGTCTCGTCTTCGACGCAGGGAAGCAGCAGCAGGGAATTGAACCCCTCCGCGGCCTCGATGATCGCTCGGGCCCGGTCGAATGTGTCGGTGAACTCGGCCTGCGTGCCCGGTTTCACCTGCAGCACGGCATGTTCCAGGATCACGGCTGAGCCTCCTCGATCTCGCGAGCGGCTTTGACCGCTTCCTTGTGGGCCAGGCGGGTCTCCCGTCGAAGCATCGCCTCTCGCTGACGGCGCTTCTCCTCGTCGGTCTCGACCAGGAGCGGTGGCACCGGTCGCGGTTGCCCGGCATCGTCGACCGCCACGAACACCAGGTAGGCGCTGTTCGCGTGCCGCGTCCGGCCGGTCACCGGGTCGAGGGCGTCCACCCGAACCCCGCATTCCATGGAACTGTGTCCGACGGCGTTCACGGAGGCCTTGAGCACGATGACCTCGCCGATCGACACGGGATCCAGGAAGGTCATCTCGTCGATCGCCACGGTGACGGCGAGGCCGCCCGCGTGCCGGATCGCGGCGAGCGCGGCGGCGGTGTCGACCAGCCGCATGATCACGCCACCGTGGACCTTGCCCGCGATGTTGGCGTCGGTGACCTCCATCATCTGGGTCAGCGTCACGGTGGAGTCGGTGACGCGCTTGGGTGCCAGGGTGGGCTCGCTCACGCGCGCATCCTACCCGCGGCTCCCCCGGCGGCGGCGTGCCCGCCGGTAGCATCGAGCGATGCGCCGCCTTCCCCTCGTGCTCGCCCTGGCCCTGGTCATCTCAGTGACCGCTTGCGATCGCGACCAGCAGACAGGGCCATCGGTCGGCCCGCTCCCGTCCGGTTCTCCCCTGCCCTCCGACACGACCCAGCCGTCCGCCGCGGCATCGCCGTCGATCACGGCACCGCCTTCGCCCGATCTCCCAGCCGGGGTCCCGACGTCCTACGACCAGGACGTCCGCAAGGAGGACGTCCCCTCGAAAGCACTCATCCCTCCGGGTACGAAGGTCAACAACCGATGGATGACGGAAACGGCTGCGGGCGAGGTCATCGTCGTGGCCTACTCCATGCCGTCCAACGATCCATTCCTCCAGGCTCGCGGGCTCGTCGAGTGGCGACGGACCGAGGGGTCGGTTCCGCCCTGGTCGCCCGTGTTCGGGTTGGAACACCCCAAGAGCGAAGGGATCCTGGGCGTCGAAGGGCTCGTCGGCGAGGCGACCGGAGACGGATCCGTCGACCTCTTGCTGCTGGAGTCGACCGGTGGCAGCGGAGCCTGCGGCAACTGGAGGGTCATCGACCTGGCGGCGGCAACCGAGCGCTGGACGAAGTCCCTGTGCGATGGGCGGGTCGACCTGCACGTGGATCCGGTCGGCATCGCCGTGCTCGAGGCGGTCTACGCTCCCGAAGATCCCCATTGCTGTCCGAGTGCGTTCCGAACGACCGTCCTGGTCTACGAGGATGGGCGAGGATTCGTGAAGGACAGCGTGGAGTCCACTCCCGCCTGACCACACGCGGTGACACTAGTCTGTGCAAGACCAGTAGACGTCGGAGCCAGGAGGAACGCTCCACGGGGCTGTCGGGGTGCCCGGGTACGATACGCGCCATGGCTCGCATCTTCGTCGAGGGCTGGGACCCCGAGTACGGCACCCCGCTCGACCAGGACGAGGCTCTCGCTCCGGCCGAAGGATCGGTCGACCCCACGGTCGAGACCGACGACTGGGAACCCCTGGAAGGCATGGATGACGGCATCCAGCACGTCGCCTTCGTCGACGGTGTCCGGCGGGTCGACGCGCGACTCACGCTCGACGACCCGGTCGCGGGGCCCACGCCCGGCCTGGTGGGGACGTTCGCGGTTGGCGCCACCCGGTGGGACCGCCCCGCCCGCCGCTCCGAGATCACCGCGGTACGGATCGAACGCTGGGCGGTGCTGGCCGGCGGCCGCGAGGAGCAGATGCCACCCGTCGCGCTCGAGCCCGGGGTCAACACCACCACGTGCGCATCAGAGGATCCCGGCCGTCTGATGATGGAGCTCCACACGAAGATGCGCCGCGCCGAGGGCGAAACCGCCACCGAGCTCGCCGCCGAGTGCTTCGTGATCGCCGATGGGCCGCTCAACGACCTCACCGCCCACCCCACGGTCGGCTACGTGAAGAGCCATCGCGTCACCTACCTGGAACCCGATCACAACGCCGTCGTCGCCCAGCTCGCGCCCGGACAGCGCACGCCGCTGTTCTGCATCGCCGACTACAAGCGGTACTCCTGGTACGTGCGACTCGCGATGCTCGACGGCGGGCATTCGTGGACCGGCATCGTTCGCTGCGAGGCGTCGGGACAGCTCCCCAAGGAGGACGCCGCCACCATCGCCGATCGCACCGCCGCGCTGCTGCCTCTGGTCGCCTCCCAGCCGCACGTCGATCCGCGCGCGCCGCAGAACCTGGTGCCGATCGGTGCGCTCGAGAAGGAGTTGCGCCACCGCATGGGCGATCGAGGCATCGTGTACCGCGCGCTCCGCGAAGCCGTGATGGAACGGCCGGACATCGAGCGGGAGGCCTCGTGAGCGACGAACGCCAGGTCGGCCGGGTCCTCGGTTCCGAGCACTCCAACACCAGCGCCTTCCGCGTGGTGCTCGACGAACACGACTTCCTGCAGCTGGACGACCTGATCGTGGTGCGCACCCAGGTGCCGAAGGCCGGCGAGGTCCGCACGTACGGCGTCGTCACCGAGGCCGAGGCCGTCTACGAAGGCGCCAGCTACGAATCCGACACCCACCGCATCGCCGAACTCGGCATCATGCCGGCCGCGAAGGTTCGCACCGCGCGCATCGCCGTCACGCGGGTCGACCCCGAGGTGTGGGTCTCACCCGACCCGGGCGAATCGGTCGAGCGCGCCGAGGGCGACGAACGCGACAAGGCGCTGTACGTCGACGAGATGAGCCGGCCGTTGCCCGTGGGGATCGGTCGCGATGAACTTCCGGTGCACGTCGATCTCGATTTCTTCGACGGACGTAAGGGCGGGCACATGTCGATCAGCGGCATCAGCGGCGTCGCCACCAAGACGTCGTTCGCGCTGTTCTTCCTTCGCATGCTCACGGCGCATCCGCAGATCCTGGGCGAGGGCGCCGCGAACCTGCGCGTGCTGGTCTTCAACGTCAAGGGCGAGGACCTGCTGTGGCTCGACAAGCCGAACCGATTGTTCGACGAGCAAGCCGCCGCGGGCTGGGCCTCGCTCGGTGTCGAGGCCACGCCGTTCCCCAGCGTCTGCTTCTGGGCGCCGCCCAAGCGGAAGTCCGGCGACGTGCTGCTCCCCGACACCGGCGGCCGCCACGAGGGCGTCGAGGTCTTCACCTGGACGCCGCGCGAGTTCATCGACGACGACCTGATGCAGTTCCTGCTCACCGACGCGAACGACCAGCGGAACCAGATCCCCTTCGTGCGCGAGCGGGTGCAGGCTCAGCTCAAACGGTTCGCGGTCGATGTGGCGGGCCGCCCCGGCGCGGTCGTGTTGCGCGACCCTCGCGACTCGCAGAACGGCTCGTGGTACGGGCAACAGGTGAACGTCGCAGCCGGCGAGCGCATCATCACCGACCTCCAGTCCCTGGTGGACGGCATCGGCGAGTTCCTGGAACCCGAGGACGGCACCGAACCCGACTTCGCCTGGAGCGGCCGCGTGATGGGCGGCACCATCAGCGCGTTCATGCGACGGATGCACGCTGGTGCCTCCCGCATCGGACCGCTGGTGCGCGCGGGCGAGTCCCACCGCATCGACCGCGCGCGAGCCAGCGTCAGCGTCGTGGCGATCCAATCGCTGCATGACCAGGCGCAACGGTTCGTCGTGGGCGCGCTGCTCAACGAGACGTTCGCCGAGAAGGAAGCCACCGGTCAGCGCCTGCCGCTGTCGGTGATCGTGCTCGACGAACTCAACAAGTACGCGCCGCGTGAGGGGCATTCGCCGCTGAAGGAGATGCTCGTCGACATCGCCCAACGCGGCCGTTCGCTCGGCGTCTTGTTGGTCGGCGCCCAGCAGACCGCGAGCCGCGTGGCGTCCGAAGTGCTCGAGAACGCCGCGATCCGGGTCAGCGGCCGCCTGGACGCCGCCGAAGCCGAACGCGCCGAATACGGCTGGATGCTCCCGTCCACCCGTGCTCGCGCCCGCTTGCTGAAGCCGGGCACGATGGTGGTGTCACAGCCCGCGATCCCCGTGCCCCTCGTCGTCACCTTCCCCTTCCCACCCTGGGCGACCAGGAAGGAGGAGGTCGCGGCCGACGCGGACGGCGACCCGTTCGCGGGCCTGTAACGCCACCACTCCCCCCATGAAGATCCTGCACACGTCGGACTGGCACATCGGCAAGCGGCTCGGCCGCCACGATCGCATGGGCGAGTTCGCCGAGGTGCTCGCCGAGGTCGAAGCGATCGCCGACGAACGCGCGGTCGACCTGGTCCTGGTGTCCGGCGACATCTGGGACCGCCCGATGCCACCCACCGACGCCCTGCACCTCGGCCTGCAGACGCTGCTCCGCCTGGCCCAGGGGCGCCCCATCGTGGCGGTGGCGGGCAACCACGACTCCGCCGGCTTGTTCGAAGCGCTCGCTCCGCTGCTCCGCCCCCTGGGGGTGTTCCTGATCGGCGACGTGAAGCGGCCCGACCAGGGCGCGCTCCTGGGCCCGGACGAACTCGGGGTGCCCGCCGTGGTGGCCGGGTTCCCGTTCCTGCGAGAAGGGCGCGTGGTCGACTTCATGGCCGAAGCGGGCGAGTGGTACCGCGCCTACGCCGAGCGTGTGGCGGCCATCACGCGCACGTACAACGAGGCGCTGGTGACGCAGGCGGGCGGCGGCGCCGTGCCGATCCTCATGGCGCACTTCATGGTGGGTGGCGTCGCGATCGATCGCGGGGCGCCGCGCGGCGAGCGCGAACTGCACATGGGCGATGCCTATGCGGCCACCGCCCAGGCGATCCCCGCCGGCCCGCAGTACGTCGCGATGGGTCACATCCACGCGCCGCAGGCAGTGCCCGGCGCGCCCGTGCCGGCCCACTACGCGGGTTCGCTCCTTGCGCTGGACTTCGGCGAGGCCGGCGAGCAGAAGCGGGTGGTGATCGTTGACGCCGAACCCGGCCAGCTCGCCACCATCGAGAGCATCCTGCTCACGAAGGGACGCCCGCTGATCCGCATCACCGACGACTGGGACGCGATCGAGGCCCGGGCTCCGGAGTTGGCCGAGGCGTTCCTCGACCTCACCGTGCGGACCTCGGGCACCGACATGACGCTCGCCGACCGCGCGGGGGAGGCGTTCCCGTACCTGGTCAAGGTGCGTGCCCTCCGGCCGGAGGGCGAGCGCATCGAGCGCGTCGCCAAGGGCGGCCGGAGCAAGGATCAGCTCTACGCCGAGTACTACGAACGCGAGCACGGCGAACCGGCGCCCGAGGAGCTACTCACGCTGTTCCGCGACGTGCTCGAGGAAGCGGCCGATGCGTCCGCGTGAGCTCACGATCGAGGGCTTCCGCTCTTACCGGGGTGCCACCACGTTCGATTGGCGCGATCGTCGCCTGGTGGGCATCGTGGGTCCCATAGGTGCCGGGAAGTCCTCGATCCTGGACGCGGTCGCGTTCGCGCTCTACGGCAAGACGCCGGGCATCGGCTCGGCCACCAAGTCCCTGATCCACCAGCAGTGCACCGAGGCGCACGTCTCGCTCACGTTCGAAGTCGATGGACAGATCTGGCAGGCGGTGCGGGCGCCCAAGCGCAAGGGCCAGTCCGGACATCAGCTCAGGCACCTGGCCGCCGACGAGCCCGACGCCGAGGTGCTCGAGACCGTCACGATGGAAGGCGCCGTCAACGAACGCATCGCGCAGCTGCTCGGCATGGACTTCGACACGTTCTGCCGGTCCGTGCTGCTGGCGCAGAACCGGTTCAGCGACTTCCTCAAGGCCACGAAGACCGATCGGGACAAGGTCCTGAAGGGCGTGTTCGGCTTCGAACAGATCGATGCGGCCAAACTCGCCGCCGAGCGCCGGCTCGACCGGGAGACGATGGCGCTGGAAGCGTTCGCCCGCGAGCGGGAGGGCATCGATCAGGCCCGCGAACGGCTGGAGGAGGCTCGCGGCCTCGCCGAGCAGGCCCGTTCGCGACTGAAGGCCTTCGAAGACTGCGCTCCCCGCGTCGAGAAGCTCACGGCCGAGGAGGCGGCGGCGCGGTCCGACGCGGGAACGGCCGTCGGCCGGATCGACGAACTAGCCCGGATCGCCGACACCCTGCCGCCCGGCGAACAGGTCACCGCCGTGCTCGACGCCGCCACCGAGGCCCGAGGCACCGTCGAACAGACGAAGGCGGCCGTGGAACAGGCGGAGCGAGCCCGCGAACTCGCCGACGCCGACCTCATCCAGGTGCGCGAGCGTCTGGGTGATCGCGAGCAACTGCGGACGTTCGAGCGATTGGTGGAACAACTCGACGAACACGGCCGTGCGTTCGCCAAGGCCGCCGACGCGCATGCGCAACGAGAACGCCAGCTCGCCGAGACGCGGGATCTCGTCGAGCAACGCCACGCGGACTCGAGCGATGCACAGGAGTCCCTCGCCCGGGCCGACGATCGTCTGGAAGAAGCATCCGCCGCGACCAAGGATGCGCATGATGCCCTCGCCACCGCGCGACACGCCGAGATGGCCCACGAGTTGCGCGGGTCGCTGGTCGCCGGCGACCCATGCCCCGTGTGCGCACAACCGGTCGCCACGGTTCCCAAGCGTGGTACCGCTCCGAAGGCGGTGGCGGCCGCCGAGAAGGCCCTCGCCAAGGCCGAGCGTGCCGAGGCCGGCCTCCGCGCGGAGAAGGAGCGGCTCGCCACCACCGTCGGAGCGGCCACGAGGGCCGTGAGTGAGGCAGAAGCCCGGCTGGAGGAAGGCACCGCCCTGCTGGAGGCTTCGACCGAGGAGCTCCGAGGGATCGAAGCCGAACTCACCGCCGTGCAGGACCGGATCACCGAACGGCTCGGGGAGGGTGAGCCGCACGAACTCGTGAAGGCCCGCGAGTCCGAACTCGAAGCGGCAGAGGTCGCCGCCACCGAGGCGGCCGCCGCAGTGGAAGCTGCTCGTCGCTCCCACGAGGAGCAGCGGGAACGCGCAGACGCAGCGCAGGCCGCCTTGACCACGCTGGCGCTCGGCTTGGCGAGCGTGTGGGGGGCCCTGGCGGCTCCCCGTTCCCCGGCCGCAACCCCCGACGAGGTTCGAGCCGCTTTCGTGGACGCGGGCGAGGAGATCGTCCGCCGTCACGACGAGGCCGGAGCGGCCGCCGCCGATGCCGCCGCCAGGGCGAGCGCCGCTGCGGAGGCGCTCGGCGAGGTGCTGCGATCGCTCGACCTCGAACCCGACGAGGACTTCGTGAAAGCCCACGCCGACGTGGGTGCCGCCCATGCCGGCGCCACCGCAAGGGTCGAAGAGCTCTCCGAGCGCATCGCCCGTTCCGGCGATCTGGAGCGCGAAGCGCTCGAGGCCGAGGCGCGGCAAGCACTGGCACGCCGGCTCAGCGACGACCTCAAGCCCTCGAAGTTCCTGGCCTTCCTGCTGGAGGAAGAGCGGGCCGAACTGGCCGAGCTGGGCAGCGGGATGTTCGAGACCCTCACCGGCGGCAACTACCGCTTTTCGGCCGACGACAGCTTCGACATCCTCGATCTCAACGCCGCCGACCGACCGCGGAAGGCCGACTCGCTCTCCGGCGGCGAGACCTTCCTGGCTTCGCTGAGCCTCGCCCTGGCGCTCGCCGAGATGGTGGCGCGGGGCGGTGGCCGGCTCGACGCCTTCTTCCTGGACGAAGGCTTCGGCTCCCTCGATCCCGAGCATCTCGACCGCGCGATGGAGGGGATCGGCCGCCTGGTGGCCGACGATGGCGGCAGGCTGGTCGTCCTCGTCAGTCACGTCGCCGAGATGCGTGAGGCGGTCGAAGACCTGGTGGTGCTGGACAAGAACGACCGCACCGGCGACACGATCGTGGTCAGCGGCGCCGCGCCGGCCTGAGCAGGCGTGTCCCATGAACGGGCTAGGCACTTCGGCATGGCATCGGACTCACTGCCTCTCCCCCGAAGCCGACTGAATCTGCGGGCACGTCCTGCCGATAACCCCCCCACGGAGACCAGACCGACCTTGCCAGGAGGGCCATCGTGGCCGTAACGAAGAACGCCAACGGGATCGCCAGGACCGTCCTCACCGGCCTCGCGATCCTGCTGTTGATCGGTGTCGTGGGATCGTTCGTGATGGGGAGCCGAGCCCGCGGTGACGCGTTGGAGAACGCGGTGACGCAAGCCCGTGCGATCACCGACAGTTCGCTCACGCTGGTCCTGCGGCCCGAGGACACCGACGCCCCGGCGTCGGATCTCCGCGCCGAGGCGCTGACCCAACAGATGCGCACCGTGGTCGTCGACCCCAGCGACTTCGACACGGTGACCCTGTGGTCTGCCGAAGGCGAGATCCTCTACGCCACCGAGGAAGGCCGGATCGGCAACCAGCTCGACGGGGAACGCGAGCGGATCCGAGAGGCCCTGAAGGACAAGCCACAGACCCGGATGGAGGACGGCGTCCTTTCCGTGATGCTGCCGCTCGAGTTCAGCCCCGGTGTCGGACAGCCTGCCGCCGTCGAGCTCACGCGCTCCGACGCCCAGATCGTCAGCGCCGCGGCGCCCTGGCGCACGAACGCCATCTTCATCGCCGTCGCGCTGATCGTGGTGGTGGCCCTGCTCCTGTGGTCGCTCCGGAACCCGTCGTCCGCGCCAGCCCAGGCCCAGCACCCGGTGATGGTTCGCGCGGAACAGCGCAGCCAGACCCGTGTTCCCGGCCACGCGCCGGCCATGGAGCCGTCCGGTCCACGGGCGGTGACGGTGCCCCAGCCGGGCATCAAGGAAGAGTCCGATGCACGCCGGATCGCCGAAGACCGGGCCCGTGCGGCCGAGGAACGGCTGTCGGTCCTGCAGGAGCAGTACCGCAACACCCTGGAGGAATTGCAGGTCGTTCACCGGCAGGCTCAGCAGGTCTCCTCGCGCACCGATCCCAGCATGGAGGAGCGCGCCATGCAGGCGGAGGCTCGTGCTCGCCAGCTCGAGGAACACGCGCGGGACGCCGACGAACGGGCGCGTGCGACCGAAGACCGCGGGCGCGAGCTCGAGGAACGGGCCCGCCTGTTCGAACGGCAGGCACAGTCGCTGCAGGCCGAGAACGAGCAGCTGACCCGCAGCATCGTCGAGCGCGCGTCCGAACCAGAGGGAGAGGGATCCGGTGACGACACCGCCAGGATCCGCCAGACCGAACAGGAGCTGATCGGCCTTCGTGCAGAGCTCGAAGGGGCTCAGACGGAACTGTCGATGGCCCAGCGGGAGCTGGAGATCGCGCAGGCCGACGCGGCGCGTGCCCGCGAGCTGCAGGACGACCTGGACGCGATCCACGTCGAGAGCCTCCGCGCGAGGGAGACGTCCGAGTCCGCGCAGGCCGAGCTCTCGTCGAAGGACCGCGAGGTCGACGACCTCCGCGCCGAGCTCCGAGCCCTCCGCGCCGAAGAGCAGCGTGCCGCGATGCTCGAGGACGAGCTCCGCGCCACGAAGACCGAGCTCGAGAGCGTCACCGCTTCGCATCGGGCCGAGCTGTTCGAGCGGGAGGCCGAACTGGAGCAGAAGGTTCGCTCGACGCGCGAAGAGTTTCAGACGGAGCTGGCCCGAATGGAGAGCCAGCACCGTGAGCAGATGGGCCTGCTCGAGTCCCAGCTGTCCGAGCGTGTGACGGGCGCCGAGGACGCCGCCCAACAGCGGCTCGATGTCGCGGAGCGCGAGATCGCCGAACGAGCCAGGCGCTTCGAGCACGCCGAGCGCACCGTGGCCAACGCCGAGACGAAGGCCGAGCGCCTGGAAACCGAGCTCACCGTGGCGCGCGCCGAGCTCGAGACGACCGTGGCGCAGCTCATGACCGAGACCGAACGCACGCGGGAGCTCAGTGCCCGCGTGCAGCAGGTGGAATCCGTCGCCACCGAAGCCACAGCCCGGGCGGACAAGAGCGCCGCAGACCTCGCCAGCGCTGCCCAGGAGAACGCCGACATCAACCGACGCCTCCAGGAGATCGAGGCGCGACGTCAACTCGAGATCGCCGACGTCGAAGGTCGCGCCGACCTCGATGACATCCTGCGGGTCACCCAGGAGCGTCTCGCCGGTCAGACCGAGAAACTGATCGGCGCCGAAGAACGCACCCAGGAACTGCAGAAGCAGCTCTCGGCGGCGACCGAGCGGCTCGAAGAGGTCGAGAGCGAGCTCCGGCAGCAGCAGATGGCGCAAGCGATGCGGCACATCCGAGGCGACG
>JBKPMF010000297.1:0-5127 GCA_046732015.1 Actinomycetota bacterium | reverse complement strand
CGGATGTGGTTCTCCGCTCGTCCCGTGAGCATGAACGGAACGTCGAGCGCACGGGCCGCCTCGGCGGCGGCCGCGATCCGATCGGCCGCGTGGCCGACCTCATAGAGGCGTCCACCGTCGCGATCGAAGTCCTCGATCGAGCCACCCACGGCGCCCGCCGCCGCGACCCGGGTGATCGCGAGCGCCGCCTGCTCGGGCTCGGGGCCGTACCCGTTCTCCAGGTCGACCGACACCGGCACGTCGGTCGCGGCGGTCACCGACGCCGTGTGAGCCATCGCCTCGTCGGGCGTGACCTCCCCGTCGCGCCGCCCCAGTGTGAACGCGAGCCCGGAACTGGTGGTGGCGAGCGCCTTGCATCCCAGCGCCTGCATCACCCGGGCAGAACCGGCGTCCCACGGGTTGGGGATGACGAACGGCGCGGCGGCATGCAGCGCGCGGAACGTCTCGCCCTTCGCTCGTTGGTCAGACATCCTCACCGTCCTCACTGACGCGAAGCACCACCTTGCCACGCTTGCCGCTGGCCTGGGTCCGCTCGAACGCCGACCGCGCGTCGGCGAGCGGGAACACCGAGTCGATCGCGGGAACCAGGTCACCCGACTCCGCGAGCCGGCTCAGTTCGATCAATTGGTCGCGGTTCGGTTCGACTACGAAGTAGGACGTCTCGATCTTCGCCTCGGGTGGGACCTCGGGGGTTTCCTCGGCCACCGACACCAGCCGTCCGCCCGGCCGGATCACGGCTGGGGAGGCTTCGAGCGTCGATCCGCCCACGGTGTCGAACACCAGATCGACCGGCTCGAGCGATCCGAGGTCCGAACCGTCGATCACCTCATGGGCACCGAAGCCTCGCGCCGCTTCCTGGCTTGAGGGCGACGCCGTGCCGATCACGTGCGCGCCACGGTGACGGGCGAGCTGGGTCGCCAGGTGCCCGACGCCGCCGGCAGCGCCGGTGATCAGCACCCGCTGTCCGGCTTCCAATCCGCCGTGAACGAACATCCCTTGCCACGCCGACAGCCCCGGGAGCGGGAGGGCCGCGCTCTGGACGTCGTCGAGGGTGCGGGGTTTCGGCGCCAGCAGCTCCACCGCAACCGCGACGTAGTCGGCGGCGGCCCCGTCCCGGCCGAAGTCGGTGAGCGCGTACACCGCGTCACCGGCCGAGACCGTCTCGACGCCCGCCGCCACCGCCGCGACCGTACCCGAGACCTCGTAGGACGGGATGGCGGGGAGCCGATCCACAGGCCACTCCAGCTCGTCCTTGGTGAGCGCTGCGGCATGCACCCGGATCAGCGCTTCGTCCGGTGACAGCTCCGGAAGGTCGATCTCCTCGAGCACCAGCGATCCCGGTCCGTTGGGCGACAGCAGTCTGATGGCACGCATCGTTGGACCGATGGCCGTGCTCGATGCTTGGTGGTCGGTCATGGGTTCCTCCTCAAGATCTCTTTCTATCTTCTTGGTAAGTATCTTACTAGGAAGTAGACTATCGGTCGAGATGACCCGGCCTTCATCCGACCACGTCGACCAGATCCTCGCGCAGTGGCGTCGCGAGCGTCCCGACCTGGATGCGGGTCCGATCGGCGTGTTCGGGCGACTCTCGCGAGCTGACCGCCTGGTCGACGCCGCACTGGCGGAAGGGATCGCCGCGCACGGGCTCCAGCCCGGCTGGTTCGACCTGCTGGCCGCGCTGCGTCGCCAGGGTGCTCCCTATGAGCTCACCCCCACACAGCTCACCCAGGGGACCCTGCTCTCCTCCGGGGGTACCACCAAGCGACTCGACCGCCTGGCGGATGAAGGGCTCGTCCAGCGCCGGCCCGATCCTGACGACCGCCGAGGCACCCTCGTTCGACTCACGCCGAAGGGGAAGCGGATCATCGACCGAGCCCTGGAAACCCATCTCGAGAACGAGCGGCGACTGCTCCGGTCATTCACTCGCGATGAGCGACGAACGTTCGAAGGGCTCCTTCGAACGCTGCTCGAAGGCCTCGAAGGCGCCGATCCCGCCGGGTAGCCACCCTCGATCGGCGCTTCAGCACGTTCGAACCCCCCTCGAATCCCTACGACACGCTACGTAGTCCTGCTTACTTAGCACGTGGTAGCCAGGTTCCCCATGGCGTAGGTATTCACGCGGAAGCCCGCCGCGTCCACCATGTCCCAAGCACCACCGAGCACGACTCGGCCGGGAAGGACGGGGAACTATGAGCAAGCACGGAGAGCACCAACCGGGGACCGTGGGCACCTGCCTGAAGTGCACGAAGATCGCCTACGAACCCAGCTGGTACGCCGTGATGCTCGCCTTCGAGGAGCGGAACCTCGACACGGTCGTCCAACTCACGGATCACGCCGAGGCAGTCACGACCCCAACGGGTCCTCTCTGGACGTAGCCCGGGATCCCCCTCGCGGGCTCACGGAGGTCGAAGGCGGCCGGGAACGCGGTTCACCGACTCCCGCGCCGTCTTCGACCTCATCTCTTTCCCGGTCTCCGAGCGCTCGACGCGTCTACTGCGATGCGATCGCCGAGGCAGCGCCGGCGTCCACGGCGTCGTGCTCTTCGTCGAGACGCGCGACGCGAGCGCGACGGTGTCCGAGCGCGAGCAACGCCACGCCGAGACCGGCCGCGACCAGGCCGCTGAGCCACAGACCAGTCTGCGCGCCCAGGTGCTCGCCGATCACGCCGGCGATGGGGGCGCCGATCGGCGTCGAGCCGAGGAAGACGATGCCGTACAGCGCCATCACGCGACCTCGCGCCTGCGGCACCGAGGTGAGCTGCAGCATCGTGTTGCCCGTGATCATGAACGCCATGATCGTGAAACCCATCGGGATCATCGCGAGGGCTGCGAGCCACAGGACAGGCGCGGCACCCGCCAGGGCCAGCGACACCCCGCAGGCCACCGCCCACCAGGCGAGGTCCCGCAGTTTCGGGGTCGCGACACGGCTCGCCATCGTGATCGCTCCCAGGAACGAGCCCACACCTGCCAGCGCCGACAGCATGCCGAACGTGCCGGCCGTCCCATGGAACGTGCGATCCGCCAGGAGCGGCACGAAGACGGCGAAGTTGAACGCGAACGTGAACACGACGGCCATGGCCAACAGGGGACGGCGCAGGTCGTCGGTTCGCCACACGTACTTGAGGCCGGCCACCAGGTGCCCGCGCTCACGTGTGCTCTTCTCCTGGCGGTGCAGCTCGCTGGTGCGCATCATCAACAGGGCGGTCAGGACCGCGATGTAGGAGAACGCGTCGACCAGGAAACACGTGGCGAGCCCCACGGTGGCGATCAGGACTCCCGCCACGGCAGGACCGATCACCCGCGACCCGGTGAACGCGGCACTGTTGAGGCTCACGGCGTTGCGCACGTTCTCCTCGCCCACCATCTCCACGTAGAAGCTTTGCCGCGAGGGATTGTCGAACGCGGTGACCAGACCCGAGGCGAGCGACAGGACGTAGACCATCCACAGGTGCACGACGTCGGTGACCACGAGCGACCACAAGGTGAACGCGACGACCGCGTAGGCCGCCTGGGTGACCAGCAGGATCTTGCGCTTGTCGAACCGGTCGGCCAGGACGCCGCCGTACGCGCCCAGCAGCAGCACCGGCAAGAAGTACAGCGCGATGTTCGTTCCCAGGGCGGTACCGCTGTGGGTGAGCTGGAGCACCAACCACGCGGACGCGGTGAAGTTCATCCAGGTGCCGATCGCGGACACCGTCTGACCGAACAGGTACAGCCGGAAGTTGCGCGAGCTCTTGACCGAAGACAGCGTCCGTCCCAGCGCTTCGGTGATCTTGGAACTCATACGGGCCGCTCCGTGATGCGATCGAGGATCAAGGCCGCACGCTCGAGCGTCTGCAACTCGTCGGGAGCCAGCCGCTTGATCTTGCGAGCCAGGTACTCGGCATGCCGGCGCCGAACCCGCGACAGGAGCTTGCGTCCGGCCGGGGTGATCTGGATCCAGGCAACCCGGCCGTCCAGCGGGTCTGGCGTACGTTCGACCAGCCCGCGCTCCACCAGCGAGCCGAGGATGCGGGTGACGGTGGGCTTGCGGATCTGCTCGTGGGCCGCCAGATCACCGGGCGTCATCGGGCCGTGGGTCTCCACGGTGGCGAGGGCGGCCATGAGGGTGGGGGAGACGTCGGTGGCGGACTCGCGCCGGAGGGTACGGGCCAGTCGCGTCACGCTGAGGCGGAGGCTCGACGCGAGGGCCGCGACATCGACGGTGAGGGGAGCGGTCGTCATCACCACAGGATAGTTCGCAACGCTAACTACTGTCATCATCCCTGCTCGAGATGCACGGATCCGTCACATCATGGGGCTATCGTGGCCGCACCACCGAGCGGAGCGGAGCCGAACACGATGAGCCGGAACGGGCACGGAGCCCACGAAGCACCCCGGTCGAAGGGCCGGCGGAACATCGTCATCGTCGCCGTCATCGCGCTGGTGCTGGTGGCCCTGGGAGGCGCCTACCTGTTGGCCGGTGGTGGCAACGAAGACGACGCCGCGTCCCCATCGCCGACGGTCAGCCGATCGCCGAAGCCGAGCCCCACCGAGGAGCCCTCGGTCTCGCCCACCGAGTCCCCCACGGCCTCCGCGTCGCCATCCCCGTCCGCCGATCCGAACATCCTGGAGAACGGACGGCATTTCGTGTTCATGAACGGGGCCAAGACAGGTACGGCGCGGCGCCTCACCTTCGACCTTGCCGAGTGGTACACGGACCAGGAGGCGATCGACGTTGCGGCACAGCACGGCGACGATGCGCCGAACGGCTACTACATCGTCAACGACAACCCGAAGCTCCGCACGATGCCGGTGTCGGACGACGTGGTGGTGCGATACATCCCCAACGATGCCTGCTGCGACCTCCAGTCCGGCGACTTCGACGCCTTCGCCGAGGCGGTGAACGGCACCGCGCAGACCGACTATTTCGCGCAGGCGCCGTGGTGGATCACCGTGAGCGGCGGCCAGATCGTGAAGATCGAGCAGCAGTACATCCCCTAACGACCTCGGTTCGACCAGGGACGCACCGGGCTCCCGGTAGCCTTCCCGTGATGCCACGGGACTGGGACGCCGCAACGTACGACCGCCTGCCGATCCCCATGACGGCGTGGGGCGAGACCGTGCTCGGTTGGCTTGAGCTCCGGGG
>JBKPMF010000296.1:0-2591 GCA_046732015.1 Actinomycetota bacterium | reverse complement strand
GGATGGGTGGACTCCAGATGAACCCCGTGTAACCCACGGTGGAGACCGCCGCGATCGCGTTGGTGGCGTCCTCATCGGGGACGTTGACCAGGCTGAACCCCGCCGGCGCCGCGGCAGCGATCGTGAAGCCCATCAACAGGTAGGCGCATGCGACCACCGTGGCGCTGTCGGTGATCGCCGCGATGGCGCCGCCGATGGCTGCTCCGAAGCCCGCCACCAGGATCGTGGCCCGTGGCCCGAGCCCGAACAACACCCGTCCCGCGAACAGCCGGCCCAACAACAACGCCGTGGAGAATGCGATGAACACCAACGCGGCGACGCCCGCGGTGGCGCCGAGCTCCACCCGCAGGTAGCGGCCCGACCAGGTGTCCATGGACCCTTCGACCAGGAACGCCGACAGGACGACGAGCGCGGGGACCCAGAGGGCGGTGTTGCGGAACAGGGCCGTGATCGAGAAGGAGGTCTCCACCGAGCCGCCCACGCCCTCCTTCGGCAGTAGCCTCGAGGCCACCACCGACGTGCCGGCCAGGGCCACACCGGCGAACAGGAGCCCGACGCGGTAGTCGACGCCCACCGTCAGCGTGAGGCCGGCCACCGCGGCGCCGGTGATGCCGCCCAGGGCGTAGCAGGCGTGCATCCATTGCAGCACGGGCTTGCCGCTGCGGATCTCCACCCTCTGGGCGGCGACGTTGAGGTAGACGTCGATCAGACCGTTGCCCATGCCGACCAAGATGATCCCGACGAAGATCGCCGAGGACGGTTGCGCCGCCATGACCAGGGAGCCGACCGCCAACGTCATCAGACAGAGCGGCACGCTGGTGGACAGGTCGAACCGCTGCAGGTGCGGCGCGAGGAACGCCATCACGGACACCGCCGTCACGGACAGCAGCGTGTAGTACAGCCCCATCCGGCTGTCGTTGATCCCGTGGAACGCCTGGAAGTCCGAGACGAGGATGACCCACACGCCCCAGAACTGACCGAATCCCCAGTAGCCGATCAGCAGCGGGGCGATGTCGCGGCGGTTCGAGGTCGCCCGGTCCGGCGCGCCGTCGGGCGAGGTGGGCGGACCCGCCCCGGGTTCATCCATCCGGGCATCATGCCACGGACGATTGGACGGCTTCGCTCACTTGACCCTGGGTAGCGGGGCTGGGCTATAGTCCGCCCACGATGGCGAGCGGAGAGGTGCGACTGGTCGATCTCGTGAAGCGGTTCGGCGACTTCACGGCGGTTGCTGGGATCAGTCTGGACATGCCCTCTGGGGAGTTCTTCTCGCTGTTGGGGCCCTCCGGCTGCGGCAAGACCACCACCCTGCGCATGATCGCCGGATTCGAGCGCCCGTCAGAAGGGCAGATCCTCCTCGACGGCAACGACATGGCGCAGACGCCGCCGCACAAGCGCAACGTGAACACCGTCTTCCAGAACTACGCGCTGTTCCCGCACCTCACCGTCGCCGATAACGTGGCCTTCGGACTGAAGTACAAGGATGCGAGCAAGCAGGAGACGACGGAGCGCGTGGGCAGCGCGTTGGAACTGGTGCAGATGAGCCAGTTCGCGAACCGGCGTCCCTCCCAATTGTCCGGCGGTCAGCAGCAGCGCGTCGCCCTCGCCAGGGCCTTGATCCTGAACCCGGCGGTGCTACTGCTCGACGAGCCGCTCGGCGCCCTCGATGCCAAGCTTCGCAAGCGCCTGCAGATCGAGCTGAAGGCCCTCCAGGAGGAAGTGGGGATCACTTTCATCTACGTCACGCATGACCAGGAGGAGGCCCTCACGATGAGCGATCGGATCGCCGTGATGAGCCAGGGTCGGGTGGAGCAGGTGGGAGGGCCGAAGGAGATCTACGAGGAGCCGGCGACGGCCTACGTCGCCGACTTCCTGGGGGTCTCGAACCTGATGGACGCCACCGCGTCGGGAGCCACTACCGAGGGCTGCAAGATCCAATTGGGCGAGTTCCCGCTGATCGCCGGCCAAGGTGAGGAAGACGCCATCGGGGAGTGCAAGGTCACCATCCGACCCGAGCGAGTGAACCTCGAAGCACAAGGGGTTACCGGAGAGAACCGGATCCCCGCCATGGTGGAGCGCGTCGTCTACGTCGGGTCGGTGCTCCAACTGTTCGTTCACCTCGCATCCGGCCAGACGATCCAGGCCTGGCAGCAGAACGAAGGCGATAACGCGACGCAGGCTTCCGGAGCTGCCGTCACCGTCCATTTCCCCCGCGACGCCCTGCGCGTCCTGGCCGGAGGGGGCACGGCGGTCATCGAGAGCGGTGAGCTCGAGGAGTCGTAGGCTGGGAGGGAAACGCCGGGCGCTTCTGGAGGAGGAGCCCGATTGGCACAACAGGCGGATCGGTCCGTACCCGTAGGCGGGGACGTCGGCCGCCGGGAGTTCTTGCGGGCCGTGGCGTTCGGCGCCGCGTCCGCCTCCGTGCTGGGAGGGCTCCTCGGGGCCTGCACGCGGAGTCCGACAATCTCGGCCGTCACCGTCGCGTCGCTCTCGAGCGGACTTCCGGTCGAGCGTGACGCGACGCTCCGCGTGTACCAGTGGAAGGACTACCTCGCGAAGGATGTGCTGAGTGCGTTTACCCGTCGCTACGC
>JBKPMF010000295.1:0-11524 GCA_046732015.1 Actinomycetota bacterium | reverse complement strand
CGGCAGAGCAGCAGGAGCTCCGCGCCGTCGTGCGCGCGTTCGCCGACGAAGTGGTGGCTCCCGCGGCCGAGGTGCACGACCGCGAGGCCACGTTCCCGCTCGAGGTCGTGCACCAGATGGCCGAGCTCGGCTTCTTCGGATTGACGCTCCCCGAGGCGTACGGTGGTTCGGACGCCGGCACGCTCAGCTTCGCCGTGGTGCTCGAGGAACTCGGCCGCGCCGACCAGTCGGTGGCGGTCACGGTGTCGGTGTCGGGCAGCCTGGCGGGCGGCATGATCGCGCGCCTAGGCACGGACCAGCAGAAGGAGCGCTGGCTCCCCGACCTCGCCGCGGGCACCGCTCTCGCCTCGTTCGCGTTGACCGAGCCGGGCGGTGGCTCCGACGCCGCCGCGGCGCACACCACGGCGAGGCTCGAGAACGGCGAGTGGGTGCTCGACGGTTCGAAGGCGTTCATCACGAACAGCGGCACGCCGATCACGTCGGTCCACGTGGTCGCCGCGGTCACCGACCCCGGACAGGGGGCGCGCGGCCTCAGTTCGATCCTGGTCCCCGCCGGGACCCAAGGACTCACCGTGGGTCCGGCCTACCGCAAGATGGGATGGCACGCCGGAGACACGCACGAGCTCGCGTTCGACGGCTGCCGCGTCCCCCAGGATCACCTCCTCGGTGAACGCGGACGAGGCTTCTCTCAAGCGCTGTCGTCGCTCGACGGCGGGCGGATCGCGATCGGGGCCATCGCCACCGGCCTCGCGCAGGCCTGCCTGGATCACAGCCTCGCTTACGCCGGCGAGCGCGAAGCGTTCGGCAAGCGGATCGGCACCTATGAGTTGATCCAGGCCAAGCTCGCCGACATGCGGGCCAAGACGGAGGCCGCGAGGCTCCTCACCCATCGAGCGGCGTGGCTCCGCGATCAGGGCCGGCCCCACGTGGCCGAGGCCGCCACCGCCAAGCTGGTCGCCAGCGAGGCCGCCGTGTGGTGCGCGCGCGAAGCGGTGCAGATCCACGGGGGGTACGGCTACATCGAGGAGTTCCCGGTGGCGCGCTTCTACCGCGATGCCAAGGTGTTGGAGATCGGCGAAGGCACCAGCGAGATCCTGCGGCTCGTCATCGCGAAGGACCTCGGCGCGCCGAGCGCCTGAGGCGAAGGACGGACGCATGCCTCAGGGCACCTACACGGTCCTCGACGACGGCCCTCCGGTGGGCACCGAGTCGTTCCGGTGCGCCCCCGGGCCGATGGGCTGGCGTTCGTTCAGCGAGATCGATACCGCCGCCCCGGCTCCCCACCACGAGATCGTCGATGTGGCGGTCGACAACGACTGGCGCATCGCGCGGGTGCGCATCGACACCGGTGAGCACGACATCCTGCTCGAGCCACGAGGTGACGTCCTCACCGGTTTCCGGGACCGCCGGCCGATCGAGATCGCGTGGGGACCCGATCTGCATCTGGACTACTTCACGCCCACCACCAACGCCATCACGACGAAACGGCTGGTGACGGACACGACCGAGATCGACGTCGTCTACCTCGAACCGGTCACCCTGGAACCCTCTCGGGTGCGTCAGCGGTACGAGCACGTGGGCGACGAGGAGGTCGACACCCCGGCGGGACGGTTCGCGGCGACGCGGTGGCGGTTCACCGACATCGAGACAGGGTGGACCAGCGATCTGTGGGTGGCCGGCGACGTGGTGGTGCACTACGACCGGCTGTTCACCCTGGAGACCTACGAGGCCGGCGCCTCGGGCGCTTCGCCCCTTCCATGACGGAAGCCGGCCCCACCGGGGCCGGCTTCCGCACGGGCATGTCGGGAACGGGATCGATCAGACGAGCTTGGCCTCGATGTCGATCACGATGTCGATCTTCTTGCTCACCAACCAGCCGCCGGTCTCGACGGCCATGTTCCAGGTGAGGTCCCAGTCCTCGCGTTCGACGCTCGCCTTGGCCTCGGCCGCGATGAACGTCTTCTCGAACGGGTCCGTGCCCCA
The DNA here is from genome assembly GCA_046732015.1 of Actinomycetota bacterium. GTDB lineage: Bacteria > Actinomycetota > UBA4738 > UBA4738 > HRBIN12 > JAOUEA01. The sequence goes on along the minus strand of JBKPMF010000295.1, from coordinate 9,541 downwards.
GCCCAGGAACTCACCGGTCAAGGTGATCGGCTTGGTGACGTCCTTGATGGTGAGGTCGCCGTCGAGCTCGAACCCGGTGCCGCCCGTGGGTCGGATGGCCGTGCTGTGGAACGTCATCACCGGGTACTCATCCGACTCGAAGAAGTCCGCGCTGCGCAGATGGTCGTCGCGCTGCTGGAAGTTCGACGTCACGCTCGCCGTCTTGACCTCGACGTCCACGCTGGAGTCCGCGGGCGTTTCCCCGACCACGATCGTGCCGCTGTACTCGTCGAAACGACCCCGCACCTTGGTGAGGATGTGCCGCGCCTCGAACCCGATCACCGTGTGGCTGGCGTCGAGCTCGTACTTGCCTGCGGGCGGAAGGGTGACGCCGTCGATCTCGCGCTGTTCCGTTGCCATGGTTCCGACCTCCTGGTGCTCGGCCCGTCGCCCCTCGCGACGGTGCTCATATCATCACTAACAGAACCGGAGTCCCTATCTATTCCAGAGTCGCTTAGGAATCAAAACCCAGCATCCGATGGTTGTGGATGGAAGGATGAACGACGAGATGACCGAACCCGCGGCGGAATCGCCGATCTGCGAGCACTTCCAGCGTGCGGCCGACCTGATCGGCCGGCGATGGAACCCGCAGATCCTGCGTGGCCTCCAGTCGGGGGTCACCCGGTTCTCCGATCTGAAGACGGGGATCCCCCAGATCAGCGACGCGATGCTGTCCGAGCGGCTGAAGGAACTCGAAGCCGAGGGCATCGTGACCAGGGTGGTGACGCCGGCCACCCCCGTGCGGATCACCTACGGACTCACCGACCGCGGCATGGACCTGTCCAAGGTGATGGACGAGCTGGGTCAGTGGGCCGAACGCTGGGCCGACGCACCCGCCGCCACAGCTCGGTAGGTTCCTCACGCGATGGGCGACCCCTTTCAACTCTGGGAACTCCGGAACCCCGATGGCGGCCCGACGGGCCTGGAATGGGCGCGCGCCAAGATCGGGATCGTGGATCGGGTGCTGCTCCACGCGGCGCCGGAACGGGTCGACGTCCAGATCTACGACGAGGCCGGCGGGCTCGTCGCCCAGGGCCGGGACCTCGCGGCCGAGGGCGCCACGCCGATCTCGCGACTGACGCTGAACGAGGGTCGCTTCGAGCGCGAGAACATCTGGCCCACCGAGGCCGATCTGGGAACGGTCGTGATCCTCCCTGGCGGAGAAGCCGGGATCCTCACGGCATGGTGGAACGCCGACGACGAACGCTCGTGGCGATGGAGCATCGAGCTGTCGAACTCGCTCGACTGAATCAGCTGCCGGCTTCGCGTTCCAGCTCCGCGAACAATCCGGAGTGGTCGCGGTCACCGTCACCGGCGTCAACCGCCTTCTGCAGCTGTTCGGTGACCACGGCGAACGACGGGATCGGTGATTCCGCCTCTGCCGCAGCACCTTCGACGATGCGAGCGTCCTTGCGGTGCAACCGGATCTGGAAGCCCGGGTCGAACGTCCGGTCGAGCATCCGCTGGCCGTGCACCTCCAGGATCTTCGAACCCGCGAACCCACCCAGTAACGCCTCACGCACCTTCGCGGCATCGACACCCGAACGTTCGGCCAGCAGCAGCGCCTCGGCGACGGCTTCGATCGTGGCCGCCACCACCAACTGGTTGCACGCCTTGCAGACCTGTCCGGCGCCGCTCGGCCCGACGTGGACGATGTTCTTGCCCAACGCCTCGAACACCGGCGTGGCCCGAACGAACGCATCGTCGGTCCCGCCGACCATGATCGAGAGTGCCGCGTCGATCGCGCCCTTCTCCCCGCCGCTCACCGGGGCATCGAGCATCGCGACGTCCTTCGCGGCGAACGCGTCCGCCATCACGCGCGTCGGGCCCGGATCGATCGAGCTCATGTCGATGACGGACGATCCGGGTGCGGCTCCTTCCAGCACACCCCCACCGCCGGTCAGGACCTGTTCGACGTCGGTCGTATCGGGCAACATCGTGATCGTGATGTCGCTCGCCTCGGCCACGGCGGCCGGGCCTGCAGCTCTGGCGGCACCGGCTTCGACGAGCGCTTCGACGGGGCCGTCCGAGCGCGAGTACACCGTGAGCGGGAAACCGGCGGCGAGCAGGTTCCGCGCCATCGGCTTGCCCATGATGCCCAGGCCGATGAACCCGATGCGATCGCCCATCCTCAGGCCTCCATCGCGGCGTCGGTGATCTCGAGCGCCCGGTCGATGATCTCGAACCCTTCGCCGAGCTGCTCTTCGGTGATGCACAGCGGCGGGTTGGTCATCACGTTCCACCAGCGGATGAACGTCGCGAGCCCGTTGTCGATCAGGAACCGGTTCAGCTGCTGCATCGTGTCGTTCATCTGGTTGTAGGGCGACATCGGCTCCATCGTCTCGCGGTTCTTGACGATCTCGATGATCCCGAACAAGCCGATGTTCCGCGTGAGACCGACGCTGGGGTGCTTCGCGGCGAGGGCCTCATGGTGCGCACGCATGACCGGGTCCAACCGCTTGGCGTTGCCCACCAGATCGTCGTCCTCCAGCACGTCGATCGCGGCGATGGCCGCGGCCACACCGAGCGGGTGCGTGTTGTAGGTGAGGCCGCCCCAGAACACGTTGTCCTCGAAGTGCGCCGCGATCTCCGGGGACAGCCCCACGGCGCCGAGCGGTGCGTACGACGAGGTCAACCCCTTGGCCGTGGTGATGAGGTCGGGCACGACGTTCCAGTGGTCGACGGCGAACCATTCACCCGTCCTGCCCCAGCCGCACATCACCTCGTCGGCGATCATCACGATGCCGAACTTCGTGCAGAGCTCTCGCACACCCTGCAGGTACCCGTCGGGCGGGATCAGGATGCCGTTCGTGCCCACGACGGTCTCCAGGATGAAGGCCGCGATCGTCTGCGGTCCCTCCAGTTCGATCGTCTCTTCCAGGATCGCGAGGGCGGTCTGCGCGTCGTCCATGCCGCGCTGCGGACCGTGGTAGGGGTCGAGCACGTGCACCACGCCCGGCATGGGCGGCTGCTCGTTCGGCCAGCGGCGAGGATCGCCGGTCAGCATCATCGTGCCGTAGGTCGAACCGTGATAGCTGCGGTAGCGAGCCATCACCTTCTGCCGTCCCGTGACCAGCTTCGCGATCTTCACGGCGTTCTCGTTCGCCTCGGCCCCCGCCAAAGTGAAGAACGTCTTCTCCATGTCGCCGGGCCACAGCCCGGCGAGGCGCTTGCCCAGGACGGCGCGTCCCTCGAAGGCCTGGAAGGGCGAGATGTACGGGAGCTTCTCAGCCTGGCGTGCGATCGCTTCGGTGACGCGTTTGTCGCCGTGCCCGATGTTCACCCCCATCAACTGGGAGCTGAAGTCGAGCCAGCGCCGGCCGTCGGCGCCGTACATGTACACGCCTTCGGCGCGGTCGATAGCGAGCGGCGACGCCTTCGACTGTGCCTGCCAGTCGTACAGCGTGTAACGCTTGGAATCGGCGACGATCTGCTCGGCGCTCATGGAGCCGATGTCGGTGGCCATGGTCGTTCCCTCTCTCGTCTCGCTCATGCGCGCCTTCACGCTCCTGCGCGCGCGGTCGCTTCCGTATCGTTCGCGGTGGTGTCGGGCTGCGGGGACGAACCCACGACGTAACTGTGCTCGGCGGCCCAGTGCAGGGTCACCTGCTCCCCGGGGCGTGGGTCGGTGGAGCCAACCTCGTCATTGAGCCGGTGGACGGTGAGCTTCTCCCCGGTGCGCAGCAGCACGATCAGCTGCGTCACCGACCCGAGGTAGACCACATCGATCACGGTGCCGCCGACATGGGAGGCGCGCGGTCCGGCGTCGCCGCTCACGAGCTTGATCCACTCCGGGCGCACGGTGATCGTGGCCCGGTCGGCCGCCCCCGCACCGCTGTCGGGCTGCACCGCGAGGATGCGCTCACCCTCGCCGACGTCCATCACCAACAATCCGTCGTCGCGACGGTCCACCCGCAGTTCGATCAGGTTCGAGGTGCCGATGAACCCGGCGACGAACGCGCTGGCGGGCCGCTGGTAGAGCTCGCGCGGCGTGGCGAGCTGTTCGACCACGCCCCCGTTCATCACCGCGATGCGATCGCTCATCGTCATCGCTTCTTCCTGGTCGTGCGTGACGTAGACGAACGTGGTCCCGGTGCGCTGTTGCAGGTCCTTCAGCTCCAGCTGCATCTCCTTGCGCAGCTTCAGGTCGAGCGCACCGAGCGGTTCATCCAGCAGCAGAGCCGCGGGCCGGTTGATGAGTGCGCGGCCCAGCGCCACCCGTTGCTGCTGGCCGCCGGAGAGCTGGCCGGGCCGGCGGTCCTCGTAGCCCTCCAGGCGGACGACACGCAGGATCTCGGTGAGCCGCTCCGACGTCTCGGTCCTCGACAACTTCTTGATCTTGGGCCCGAACGCGATGTTCTCGGACACGGTCATGTGCGGGAAGAGCCCGTAGGCCTGGAACACCATGTTCACGTTGCGTTTGGCCGGCGGCACATGCGTGACCGGCGCGCCCTGCAACAGGATCCTGCCCTCGTCGGGGGTCTCGAAGCCGGCGATCATGCGCAACGTCGTGGTCTTGCCGCAGCCGCTCGGCCCGAGCATCGAGAAGAACTCGCCGCCCGGGATCGTGATCGAGATGTCGTCGACGGCGGTGACGTCGCCGAAGCGTTTCGTCACACGCTCGACCTCGATCTCGCCCTCCCGACCCACGCCGGCCGTGTTGTCGCCGTTCACACTCATGCGTCGATCCTGTTCAGTCGGGCGAGCCGGTAGGCGATCAGTGACAGCACCACCGACATCGCGAGGAGGAGGAACGTCAGCGCCGAGCCCGCGCCCCAGTCACCCTGGCCCAGGATCAGGTCGCGCACGCGTTGACCCATCATGTACGACCCCGCGCCCCCCACGATGTCGGAGGTGACGAAGTCGGTGAGCATGGGGATGTAGACCAGGATCATCGCCACGAAGATGCCGGGCGCAGCGAGCGGGATCAGGATCTTTCGGGACTGCTGCCACCATCCGGCTCCCAGGTCCGTGGCGGCCTCGAACATCGAGGGTTCGATCGCCTTCATCGCGGCGTAGATAGGGATCGTCGTGTAGGTGATGTAGGTCGTCGCCAGCGTCAGGATCACCGCGAAGCGGCTGTAGAGCAGCCACTCCACCGGCGGACCCGGGATCAGCCAGTTGAAGATCCCGTTGCGCCCCAGGATCACCTGCCACGCGTACACCTTCACCACCGGCGCCAGCTCGTCGGCCAGCACCAGCGACAGCAGCAGCAGCAGTTCCCACTTCCCGGCTTTGAAGACCATGAAGTAGGCGAGCGGCAGGGCGATCACCAACATGATCGCCATCGCCGTCGTTGCGATCGTGAAGGTGGTCCAGGCGATGTGGGGATTGAGGTCGTTGGTGAGCACTTCGGTGTAGTGGCTGAGCGTGTACCCGCTGCTCACCAGTGGGGGGAATCTGATCACGCTCATCTGCACCATGATCAGCAACGGCAGCAGGAAGAACAGCACCAGGAGGGTGATCGGCGCGAACAGGATGCCCAGCGCTCCCCGGCTCTGTCTCGTGCCGGACCCTTTCGGACGCCTGCCCTCCGGGTCCTTCGGGATCTCCAGGACCTCGCCGACGCTCGCCATCAGGTCTTCGCCCCCGCCGCGATCGCCTCGGTGCCCGCGATCAGGCTCTTGGCGCCCTCATCGCCCGACCGCGACCGGAGCAGCCGCAGCGCGAACCAGATGATGGCGATCTGCGCCACCGAGATGATCGTGGAGATGGCGTTCACCACCGCGGTGTGATCGGGGTTACGAACCGAGGAGTACACCCACACCGGGAACGTCTGCTGGAAGCCGAGGGTGAACGCGCTGATCTCGTAGTTGTTGAACGACCACGTGAACGCGAAGATCCCCGCCGCGGCGAGCGCCGGGAAGATGTGCGGCAGGATGACGTGGCGCAGCACCTGCATGCGCGAGCACCCCAGGTCGATCGCCGCCTCTTCCTGCACCTTCTGGAACCGGAAGAGCTGTGCCGCCACGATGGCCGTCACCAGCGGGAACGTGCAGACCGTCTGGGTGGCGATCACCGTGCGCAGGTTCAGGTTCACGTCGACACGCGCGTAGGCCATGAGGGCGGCGATCCCGATGATGAGCCACGGCAGCACCAAGGGCGCGCCCACCAGCCCGCCGATCGCTCCGCGGCCCCGGAAACGGAACCGGGTCAATCCGAAGGCAGCCAACGTGCCCAGCACCAGGCACAATGGGGCGACCACGAGTGCGACCACGAACGAGTTGAGGATCGCCTCCCGCAACGTGGGGTCCGACAGCGCGTCGGAGTACCAGTGCAGCGTGAAGCCCTCGAACGGGAACGCCAGCACGCTCGAGTCGTTGAACGAGAACAGCACCAGGATCAGCAGCGGGCCGAACAACGCGAGCATCACGATGGCGAGGAACAACCGCCATCCCCACGCGTTGGCCCGGCGGCGTCGCCGCGCCCGGGAGGCGCCCTCGACGTCGGTGACCGCGAGGCCGCTCCGTTCCCCGACCGCCTGGACCACTACGACGCCTTGACCTCGGTCCAGGCCGCGATCCACGCCTCCCGGTTGTCGGGCGGGCTCGCCGGGATCGCGTTGTCCAGGGTGAAGAGCGAATCCAGCGCGGCTTCCTCGACCACCTTCGGCGGCACCGCGTCGATGATGCCCTGGTTCGAGGTCAGGTAGTTGAAGTTGGTGGCTGCGTAGATCTGCGGCGGCAGGGAGGTGTACCAGTTGAGCAACGCGTAGGCGGCGTCCAGGTTCTCGTCGGCGATGTCGGGGCTGATGCCGTACCCGCAGGTCCACAGCATCTGGCCCTCTTCGGCGGCGGCGAACTGCACGTTCGTACCGTCCTTGCGCATCAGCTTCGCGTCACCGGGATAGCCCGAGGAGATGACGACCTCGCCCGACTTGAACTGCGCGCGGATGTCGGCCTGGCCTTTGTAGAACGTGCGGAACTGGTCGCGGTGATCGATGAGGTATTGCGTCACCATGGCGAGTTGATCGTCGGTCATCTCCAGTGGGTTCTCGATCCCGTTGGCGAGCGCGCCAACGTCGAGCGCGGTGATCGCGAGGTCCTCGAGCGAGGCCCGGCCGGCGTACTGCGGGTCGAACAGGTCCTTCCACGAAGTGGGCGGCGTCGTGATGACGTCGGCGTTGTACATGATGCCCGCCGTGCCGGCGTCGACCGGCACGATGTACGGCTGGCCGTCGACCTCCACCCCGGGCAACTCCTTCATGCCGGGCCAGATGTCGTCCCAGTTCTCGAGCCGGGAGGTATCGAGCGGCATGTACATGCCCTTGTTCACCATCTCGAGCGTCGCCTCGTCCACGCAGCTGTTGATGACGTCGGCCTCGAACCCTGCCTGGATCTTGGCGACCGCCTCTTCGTTCGAGCTGAACGAGGCCGTCTCGAGCTTGATGTTCGGGTAGGTCTCGTAGAACGACGCCATGTAGTCGGGGTCGAACCCGTCGGAATAGGAGTACAGACGCACCGTTCCGGTGATCGAGGCCGGATCGCCGGGTGACCCAGCGGCCGCGGACGGCTCAGCGTCGCCGTCGCCGCCGCATGCCGCCGCGACCAAAGCAAGCGCGACCAACGCTGATGCGCCTCGTAGGAACCGTGACATCAAGGACCCTCCCCGTGGGTTCGTGTGGATTCGAGGCTCTGACCTTCGACCAAGGCCCGAACCTAGGTCAAGGCAGGTAGATTGTCAACCGTCGACAAAATGGCGAGGTTAGCTGGGCCCGAAAGGGCTAGTCGGCGGCGGCTTCGTTGGCCGCGACGACGCCCGCGATCAGGTCGCCCGCGTGTTCGGCATGCTCGGCGAGCAGGCGAGCGGCGGTTTCCTCTTCGCCCGCCTCGATGGCCTCGACGAAGGGTCGGTGCTGGTTCGAGACCTCGTCCAGCGAGCGAAGGACCCGTTCGTCGAGACGGAGCAGCGCGCGGAGCGTGGGCACGTAGCGATCGAAAACCTCCAGGATCCTGGAGTTGCCACAGAGTTCGCACAGCCCTTCGTGGAAGGCCAGGTCGGCGCGCGACACCGCGGCACCGTCCCCCGTGGCGACGGCCGCATCGATCGCGTCGGCGAGGGAACGGAGCCGCTCGATCGTCGCCGGGTCGTGGGCGCGGGCGATCAGTCGCGCCGCGCGACCCTCCAACGCGGCGCGCAGACCGTAGATCTCGCGGACGTCATCGGCGCTGAGGCTGACCACGAAGGTTCCACGCCTGGGCTCCTCGTTCAGCAGACCCTCGGCCCGAAGGAGCTTGAACGCCTCGCGCACCGGGCCGCGGCTGATGTTGAGCTGCTCGGCGATCTTGGCTTCGACCAGGTGCTCGCCCTGTCGGAACCCACCGGCCAGGATCTGCTCCCGGATCCGGTCGGCGGCATCTTCAGCGAGGGAGCGAGGCGCCTGCAACGGTTGCAGCGGCGCCGACGTCGCGGATTCGCTCATGCGCGTACCCTAGCATGCGGTTGTCAACTGTTGACCGATGACGTCGAGGTTCTCAGGAGCCCTCGCGGGGAGGAGTACGCGCGTGTCGAAGATCCGCTCGGTCGAGGTTCGCGCGCTCGCCCCGGACGTGGAACGGTTCCGGTACACCGCGTTCCAGGACGAGGTGTTCACCACCACCACCCTGGTCAGGATCGAGGATCAGGACGGCGCGAGCGGGATCGGCGCCTACGACTCCGACTCCTACGGCGACTGGGACCGCGCGCCGCTGGAGACCCTTCGAACCCTGGTCCCCACGCTGGTGGGGATGGATGCGCTCGACCACGACGCCGTCGCGGCACTGCTCACCGAGGACGGCTGTTCGCCGTTCCCGCCCGCGGTGCGCTCCACGATCGACATCGCCCTCTGGGACCTCGCCTCGCGCGCAGCAGACCAGCCGCTCCACGTGGCGCTGGGAGGCGACCCTGCCTCCACCTCGCTCCCGTCCTACGCATCGGTGGCGATGCTGGACGACGAGGCCGCCTACCTCGAGGCGATCGAGGGCTGGGCGGCCCGTGGGTTCGGCGCCGTGAAGCTGCATGCGTGGGGCGACCCCGAGCGTGACGCCTCCCTGATCACGGCCGTCCGGCAGCGTTTCCCCTCGCTCACGCTGATGCATGACGCCGAGTGCCGGTACAGCCGTGAGGGCGCCGAACGGGTCGCTCGGACCTGCGCCGACGCCGGCGTCCGCTGGTTCGAGGCCCCGCTGCCCGACTTCGACCTGCAGGGCTACCGCACCCTTCGCCGGCAGGTGCCCGGCGTGCCGGTGATCGCGGCGGGCGACGTCGTCTGGGATCCCCGGCTGATGGCCGAGGTGCTGCGCGATCCGCCATGGGACGCGATGCGCTTCGACGTGTCCTTCGCGGGCGGAGTCACCGCCGCTCGGTCGCTGATGGACGTCGCGGCCGAGGCCGGGATCGACGTGGAACTGATCAGCTACGGCCACACCGTGATCCAGGCCGCGAACCTGCACGTGGCGATGGCCTTCGGGCGGACCACGTACTTCGAGCAGGCGGTGCCCGTCGAACCGTGGGAACACGCGGT
>JBKPMF010000294.1:0-12313 GCA_046732015.1 Actinomycetota bacterium | reverse complement strand
CCTCGGCCTCGCCACGCAGAGGAAGTGGGTCCACGGGTCTCACGGGCGGGCGGCCCCGGCGGTCGGTCGAACTGATCCTCGCTCGCCCCTCCCGAAGCCACCGCTTCGATCGTCGCAGCCACCGGACCCTGCTCCACCTTCGATGGCTCTCGGCATGAAGAGCATGGGCGAGTCGGAGGCCCTCCCGACAGAAGTCGTCGGCCTCATACCTCCGCCACGCAAGGCGATCCCGAACCTTGAGCATCTCGTGTGCGGTCGCCGCAGCGCGAACGCGTCCGCGTGACACTGGCAGACCACACTCTGGGCACTTCCGAGTCGATCCCATCGTCTCCCGCTGTTACCCACTGCCGCCGGACGGGATGCAAGGCACCTGTCGATCGCAAGCCGGTCAGCGGTGTCCCGCGCTGCTTCGAGCCAGAAAGTTCGCCAAATCCCGTCGCTGCTGTATGGGGGAGGCGTTCAACGGGAATCCTCTGACTGGTCGACAACCCCTCAGGAGGTCTGGATGAGTTATCGCGTGTTCGTGAGCGAGGGCCCTCCGTTCGAGTTTCCAGACGTCGCCCCGATGGTGATCGATGGATCCGACTACGTCTTCGTTATCGGCGACGACGAACTGGCGAGGATCCGCGCAGACGACGTGCGCGACGTGGAGGTCGTTCCGGAGATCGCGTCCGCAGAGATCGGCCCTGTCTCTCACGTCGCCGCTTGAGGCCACGCTGTTCGATCGGCACCTGGGCGTCACGACATCGTCTTGACCGTGAACCGCTCGAACCTCGAGCGACCATCGTCCTCATCTCGCCTCGTGCCTCGGGCAACCAGACGCATCCGGATCCCGACCTTGCGCCCGGAACCGAACGCTGAGCGATCGGTCGCTCGCAGCGTGTATGTGAGGATCGCGAGGCGGGTACCCTTCTGGCTGATCGAGCAGGTCGTGTTCGCGCCCTTCCGGGTTGCCTTGAGCACGTAGCGCTCGCCGGCGTCGAGGCCGATCTGGTTCCCGTGCTCGAGGATCTCCGGCTTGTGTCCGTGGAGTCTGCGTCCGATGGCCAAGAAGCCCTCAGGGTGAGGCTTGGTCCGCTCGACCTTGCAGAACAGATGGTTGCCGACGTCGCGGAACGGCCCGACGATGCCGACGTTCGACCAACCGGGGCTGAGGCGGAGCTTCGCCGTGATCGCCAGCCCGCGCTTGCCATAGGCGCTCCGCATCGTTCGCACCGAGTAGGCGACGTTCGTGCGGGCGGAAACGCTACCTTCCACGATCCGAGCCGAGCCCTTCGCACGACGCCAGTCCCCGTCGACGTCGTGCCAGCGGCGGCCGAGCTCGGGAGCGGTACCGTTGAACGGTTCCCGGACCACGGTTCGAACTCGGGCGCTCGCCCCGTTCATCAAGGTCAATGCGAGCACTGCCCCGAGGGCTAGTGAGATAGAACGCTTGAATCTGGACATGGCGAACTTCTCCTTGCTTGTGGACGGGTGAGGGCGCGTTCCTCGCTTAGACCCGGAAATGAGAGCCCGAGTTCCTTTCGGGGTAGAAGCGGGAGGCGATCAATGCGATGAGGCCAAGGGCCACCAAGACGACCAGTGCGATCCCCACGAAGGAGACATCTCCGCCCGTGAAGGCGGTTGATCCGGACCCGGCACCCTTCACGACGGTGTGCGACGTGGGGCTCGGCGGATAGCTCGAGCCGGCCAACGCCGTTCCAGCCATCCACACGACCGAGATGGATAGGGCTGCGACCAGGATCTTCGCTGTCTTCATCGATGTCTCCTTTCTCATCTAGGCGGATATCTGAACGCGGGCTGGATCAGGTAGCTCCTCGCTCATCGGCGCCGCGGCGGCGGATCCCCCCGGGAGCGGCTGCCACGTCGCCGGGAACTCTTTGGGGTCCAAGCCCTGGAGCTCCCGTGTCGCATCCCGCAACCAGCGCTTCGCCCGCCGCGTGTAGACCGGGGTGGCCGTCGCGCCATCGTGGGCTGCGACATGAAGATGCCGGGCAAGGTCCTCACCATGAGCGCACAGGTCTGCGAGCTCCTCATGGCTCGGCGTGTACTGGGCAAGCTGATCTCGCAAACAGAGCACTTGGAAAGCCAACTCAGCGGCTCGCCGGCTCCGTCGAGAAAGGGGTTGGCCACATTCGGGGCATGGATGCACTCGACTCACCTCCAGGAAAAGGAGTTCCTCGCCGGAGGTCCGTCGCCCTCTGGCGTGGGCTTCGGCATGCATTTCCCCGGCGTGCCCCGCCGCCAAACATGGGAGTCGAGTTCACGTCGCTGCCTCGGCGTCCCGACCAGAACCTTGTGGGGATCTGGTTCTCGGGTCATCCCCACGGGTGATCTGGGCCCGCGGGACGTTCGGCCTCGTCGGCTCCATCGGGCTCGGGTGGTGAGATGTCGGGGATGTCCGTCTCCGTCCTCTCCGGATCGTTGAGCCGTTCCTGATCCCCGATCGTAGGACTCCCCGCTTGCTCCTCAGGATCGGCCACATCCGGGTCCTTGGGTGGCACCTCGGGGATGTCCGTGTCGGTCTCTTCCGGGTTGGTCGGTAGCTCCATCTCACGCATGGCCGTCTCCCTTCGAAGGAGTTGGATACCCGGCTCGCCGATGCTCAATCCCGAGGCTGCGTGGTACGGACGCTTCCGCGGGCCAGGAGGGCCGTTTCGGTTTCGTCGAGGGCGGGGATGACTGGCTCACCAGAGGCAAGGAGGCCCCCATGGCGAAGCGGAAGGTCTACTCGGTCGAGAAGCGATCCTCGAAACCTGGCTGGAAGGTGAAACAAGAGGGCGGCAAGGTCGTTGCGAAGAACAAGACCAAAGCTGCAGCCGTGAAGGATGCAACGCAGGTCGCTCGGAAGGACAAGCGCGCCTCCGTGGTGATCCGGAAAGCCAATGGTCGAATCCAGGAGGAGCGCACCTACCCGCGAGGCTCCCATCCGCGCAAATCGAAGGGCTAGGAGCGCTCATGAGCACGCAACCCGACACACATGATTGTGATCGATGCGGCCAGCGCTTCTCGACTGTCCAGGATCTGACCCTGCACTTCGCTCAGTCCCATCCGGGTTACTCGCCGCCCGAAGCGCCCTAGCCCGTCGATGCGTCCGTGGTGAAGGCTGGCGCGTGCCGAGGTTGCGCCGTCCCGGAGCCAGCGCTTCGAGCGCCGCATCAGTCGCATGCTGCTCCATCCCTAGTGGCTCGCGGCATGCGGCCAGCCGGCGACCTCGACCCCCTTCTCCGCAGAAGTCCGCCACACATCGACACAGGCTGGCCACACTCGGGGCACTGAGGGTTGCTGCTCATCTCCGCCGGGCGCCACACTGGCATCTGGCCTGTGGGCAAGCTCAGCCCTCACCATCAACGGCAGCGCGACCACTAACGAGTCGTCGAACACTGTTGCTTGGGAGCCTCGCTCGAGTTCGGCGCCTTGAGGGCTGCCGGGCGAACGTCAGCGCCGCAGCCGAACAAGCAGGTACAACACTTCGAGGTAGAGCCACACTACGGTCGCAAGCAACCCCCAGGCCGAGTACCACTCCATGAACGAGGGAGCTCCGTTGACGACGCCTTGATCGATCACCGCGAAGTCGATGAACAGGTTGAGCGCAGCCACGATGCAGATGACCACGCTGATCACGACCCCCGTCGACGACGGTTCGGTCCAGAAGCGAAGGTCCACCCCGAAGATGCTCAGCATCCACGCGGTGAGATACATCAGCCCGATCCCCAGCGTCGCGGCGACGACGACCAGCACGAACCGCCGGGTGACTTTGACGACGCCGAACACGTACAGCACTAGGCACACGAGAACGGTCGCCATCGTGGCCAGCAACGCCTGCGCGACGATGCCGTCGTACGCCGCTTCGTAGACCTTGGAGATCGCTCCCACCCACAGCCCCATCAGCAAGGCGTAGACGAAGCCGCCGATAGGGGCCAGGCGAGGGTTCGCGACGGCCAGGAACGACAGTGCGATCAGCAACATGTAGCCCAGGAGCCAGGACGGCCCCGACGTCGCCTTGATCACCGTGTCGGCGCGGTCCCAGCCGACCGCCGCGAACGCGCAGGTCAGCACGAACAGGACGAGTGTCTTGAAGACCGTCCCCCCGACCGACATCCGGCGGGGGATCTCGGCGCCCTGCGAGAGATCGCGGATCGCCTCCGGGGAGAACGTCCGCTCGTTGATCATCTGTTGCGCCATGTGGGCGTGACCATATCCGACAGATCCGTGGAAGGCTTGCACCGGCGACCACGAGGTGCTCCAATCCTGTCGGCCCCTAGCCATCGAAGACTGGATCGGAGGGGACTCGCACATGTCAGCCAGACCGAGTGGATGGGCTGTGGGTTGGATCATGTTCGCGGCGATCATGATGCTGTTGATCGGCTTCTTCCACGTGATCGCGGGGCTCGTTGCGATCGTCGACGACAACTTCTATGTCGCGACGAAAGAGTACGTGTTCCAGTTCGACCGCACGACGTGGGGCTGGATCCACCTGATCTTCGGCATCGTCGTGTTCCTCGCCGGCCTCTCGCTGTTCAAGGGAGCGATCTGGGCGCGCACCGTGGGGGTGCTCCTTGGCGTCATCAGCGCCGTCGTGGGCTTCGCCTGGCTGCCCTGGTACCCGATCTGGGGCATCCTGATCGTCGTCGTCGCCGTTTCGGTGATCTGGGCTTTGACCGTCCACGGCCGAGACGCCGACCTGACCCATGGCGATGACGTCGCACGCTACTGACGCGATACAGGGGGAGTGACACCGATGCTGGCTGAATGGAACTTCGGCGACGTCCTGTGGGGGATGCTCGTCTTCTTCTTCTGGTTCATGGCGATCTGGATCTTCATCGCCGTCTTCGCCGACATCTTCCGCCGCAACGACATCTCCGGTTGGGCGAAGGGTGGGTGGATCCTGCTGATCTTCCTCGTTCCGTTCTTGGGCGCGCTGATCTACATCGTCGCCCGCCCGAAGATGACGGCGCAGGACAAGGAGTTGCTCGAGCGCTCCCAGGAGGCCCAGCGTCGGATCGAGGGCTACTCACCGGCGGACGAGATCGCCAAGCTGGCGAAGCTCCGCGACGACGGCCAGATCACCGCCGAGGAATACGAGGAGATGAAGAAGAAGGCGATGATGCAACTCTGAGGAGCGGCGAGCACCCCTTTGCGACGGGTACCTGCGGTCGCGAGGCGCGGGTGGAAGCCGAACGACACTGGAGCCTGGCTCGGACGATGGGAACAGCGTTCTCCGTACGGATGGCCTAAGACGGTAGATGGGCCCTGCCGTCGATGGGCCGACAAACAGCCGTGGGGCTTAAGGGTCACGAGCACGGACCCGATGTTCGGATTTGGGATTTAGTCCTGGGCGCAATGAGGAGAGGCATATGTTCCGATCACCGCGATCTGTCGTGTCGCGCACCGCTGGGATCTTGGTGGCGCTGCTGCTGTTTCCCCTTCCGACCATGGCCGCGCACTCCCCGGTGGGTGCGGCGCCGTTGCCGACCGTCTCGGTGAGCGACGTATCGGTCACCGAAGGGACGGGTTCGACCAAGACGCTGACCTTCACGATCACCCAGAGCGCCCGAGCCAAGTCGAAGGTCTCGTTCGCGACGGCCGCCGACACGGCGAAGGCTCCCGCGGACTTCCTGGTGAAGACGGGCTCCGTCCGGTTCGCGGGGAACAAGCTCACCAAGACCGTGTCCGTGACCGTCGTGGGTGACGCGCTCGACGAGCCGGATGAGACCTTCTTCCTCGAGCTGACCGGAGCCACCGGCGCGACCATCGACGACGGCGAAGGGGTGGGAACGATCCAGGACGACGATTCGCCTCCGGTCGTGCAGGCGCCGGCGACACTCTCCGTCCCTGAGGGCCAGGACGGGGAGACCACCGTCGCCACGATCGACGTGACCCTGTCGGCCCCGAGCGGGCAGCAGGTCATGGTCGACTGGGCGACCGCGAACGGCACGGGCGCCCTTGCGGGCACCGACTACGAGGGTGGATCGGGAACCTTGCAGTTCGCCCCCGGTGAGACGGACAAAGCTGTCTTGATCGACGTGATCGGGGACCTTGCGGACGAAACGGACGAGACGTTCACCGTGACACTCTCATCGCCCCAGAATGCGACCCTGGGCAACGCGACGGAGACGATCACGATCGTCGACAACGATCCGATCCCTACGGGCGTCCCGATCTTCGATGCCCTCGATGCGCAGACGACGGAGGGCGCATCCGGGACGACCGATCTATCGTTCACCGTGACCCGGAGCGATGACACGGCGGGTCCGGTGACGGTGCACTATGCCGTTTCGAACGGGACAGCGTTCACGCTCTCGGACTACACGGTGGTCTCCGCCACGGGCACACTGTCGTTCGCGGCGAGCGAGACCGAGATGACCGTTGACGTCAGCGTGCTGGGCGATCGACGGCTCGAGCACGACGAGACGCTGTACCTCAGCTTGACCGACCCCTCGAGCGGTGCAGTCGAGGACGGGCAGGGGAGTGGCACGATCGTCAATGACGACACGAAGACGACCGCGGTCGTGAAGGTGCGTGCGGCGAAGCACGCAGTGACCGTCCGCGGATCGGTCACCCCCGCTCGGCCGGGCAAGCACGCGGTCGTTCGGCTCTACCGCCGGAGCGGCGGACGATGGGTCCGCATCGCCACCCGACGGCCGCTGCTGCGCGGCAAGACCGACACGAACGGCGACGGGTTCACCGACAGCCGCTACCGGTCGACCCTCACGCGAGCCAAGCGAGGACGGTGCCGGATCGTCGCCACCTATCCTGGGGACGCGAAGTTCGCGCGGAGCACGACCGTGAAGCGCTTCCGCTGCTGATCAGGTCCACCGCAACCTGCGTATCACAGGATCGCGATGGGGTTGATCGGCGAGCCTGTTCCGCCGCGGATCCACATGGGCGCGGCAACGAACTGGAAGTCCCATCGCTCCGACGACGCGCATGCCGCTCGTAATCCATCGAGGGCGAGGTAGTCCATGAGGTGGACGCCCATCCCGTTGATGGCGAGCACGTGGATCGGGAACGCCACGCCTTCGGTGGTGCTGGGTGCGGTGTCGCTGTTGCCGTCGGAACCGAGCGCTGCCACCCGACGATCCGCGATGAACGTCATCGCGGTGGGGTGCAATCCCGCCACGGATCCGTTCGTGTCCCCGAGCTCCGCCAAGCGCTGGGCGTATCCGGTCCGAACGAGCAGGATGTCGCCCGCGCCCACCGTCACACCTTGCGCTTGCTCGGCGGCCTCGAGGTCGTCGCGGAACACGCTCTCTCCGGGCTCGAGCCACGACCGCTCTCTGACCCCCGGCACGTCCAGGAGGACCCCACGGCCGACGAGTCCATCGTGCAGCGTCTCCACGGAGAGGGCCGCGGCTCCCTTCGCCCTCACGGTGCTGGCGGTCTCGAAGCCGTTGTAGAGCGAGTCCCGGTAGCTGACGTGGCAGAGGGCATCGAGGTGACTGTGGCTGGGATGATGGAAGGCCTGACCCACGTAATCCATCGCGAATCGCAGGGGGCCCTCACCCTCGTCGGCCAGCATCGTCATGTGATGGTCGGCAGGCTTCGGGTTGTGGGGCGAGGTTCGGGTATCGAGCGGGCGGCCCAAGCCGAAGGTCCGCCCGTCACGCACGAGCGCCGCGCCGGCGACGACGGTGGCTTCGCTCGTGAAGTTCAGGGTCCCACGCTCGTCTTCCTCACCCCACCGTCCCCACGTGGACAGGGCATCGAACAGCTCGGCGAACGCCTTCCCACTCATCTCCACCGGTTGCCCCCCGTCCTTCTTCATCGCTCGATCCCTTCCTCGTCGGTCAGTGCGACCTGATCGGCCGCGTCCGAACCGTGCCATCTTCGTGATCTCGGAGGATCGCGAGCGTAGAGAACGCTCCGCGGTCCAGAATCAACGACACTACGAGCGTTGCTGTGTGATCCGCTCCCGGCCTCCTTCGAAGCTGCCGACGAGTTGATCACGGCTGGGCTTCCATGAAGGGGGAGTGAGGACGATGAACCTCCGACGCATCGCGGCCGGAGCCGCGTTGCTGCTGGTCGTTGCGGTCGTGGCGCTCACGGTCGTGGCGCTCGCGGATGATCTGCCACGCCTCCTCGCCC
Organism: Actinomycetota bacterium; assembly: GCA_046732015.1. Taxonomy (GTDB): domain Bacteria; phylum Actinomycetota; class UBA4738; order UBA4738; family HRBIN12; genus JAOUEA01. The sequence goes on along the minus strand of JBKPMF010000294.1, from coordinate 4,225 downwards.
AGCTCGTGCTGTTCGCTGTGGCGCTGCTTGCGGGATGGGTGGCCCTCACCCGTTCGGGGGTGAAGCGGGTCGCTGCGGCGACGGTGGCCGTCGTCGCTGTGGTGGTGGCCATCGTCCTGCTGGCCAGCGGCGACGATTTGGACGCGCTGTCGCTCGCGGTGCGGATCGGCCTCCTGATCGTCGCGGTCCCGCTCGCCAGATACGCGATCGGGACCACCGATCAGGCGCTCCGAGCCGCAGACACGCCCGGAACGCCTGTGCCGCCTGCGACGAACGGCGTGCTGTTCATGAACCTGAAGTCGGGCGGCGGCAAGGCGGAGCGGTTCCACCTGGTCGACGAATGTCGCGCACGTGGGATCGAGCCGGTCGTGCTCGAAAGCGGGCAGGACTGGGTGACGATCATCCGGCAGACCGCGCCGAAGCACGACGTGGTGGGCATGGCCGGCGGTGATGGGTCGCAGGCGCTGGTCGGCAGCATCGCCGCCGAACTCGGCCTGCCCATGGTGGTGGTGCCGGCGGGCACGCGGAACCACCTCGCGCTCGACCTCGGCCTGGACCGCGACGACGTGGTCGGCGCGTTGGATGCATACGGCGATGCGGTCGAGCGGCCGATGGATCTCGCCGACGTCAACGGGAGCGTGTTCGTCAACAACGTCTCGCTGGGCCTGTACGCGGCGATCGTGCGCTCGCCCGAATACCGGGACGCGAAGGCGGACACTACCCTCGCGACGCTCCCGACGGTGCTGGGTCCAGGGACGGAACCGTTCGATCTCCGGTTCGATGCTCCGGACGGCCATCACGACGGTGCGCACCTGATCCAGGTCTCGAACAACCCGTACGGCGACACGCTCACCGGGTTCGGGAGCCGACCACGGCTGGACACGAAGCTGCTCGGTGTGGTGTCGCTGGTGATCCCCGGCGACCGCGGGATCGCGAAGTTCCTCGCCGCCCTCGCCACCGGACGACCCGACCGCTACGAGGGCCTTACATCATGGTCAACGCCGGCGTTCGAGGTTTCCTCCGGGTCGCCGATCGAGATCGGCCTGGACGGCGAGACCCAAGTGATGGAGTCCCCGCTGCGGTTCTCCATCAGGGCAGATCCCGTGCGGGTGCGATTGCCGAGATCGGCGATCGGATACTCACCTGCAGGTCGCAAGCTGGGTTGGGCCGGCTCCGCGAAGGCGCTGTGGAACGTGCTGCTCGGACGGCAGGAGCCAGAGGGTCCGGCGACGTGATCTACTCAGGTTCGCGGGTGCTGGCGTTCCGGCCACACGCGGGCCGCGAGAAATGCGATCACGCCGAGCGCCACCAGCACCGCGAGTGCGATCGCCACGGCAGAGATGCCCCCGCCCGTGAAGGCTGTTGATCCGGGCCCCGCCCCTTTCACCACGGTGTGGGATCTGGGGCTTGGCGGATAACTCGATCCGGCGAACGCTGTCCCGGCCATGCACATCGTGGAGATGAACAGGGCTGCGATCACGACTTTCAGGGATCTCATCGAACCTCCTAGGCGCTGAGCCGTTGCTGAGCTGGTTGAGGACAGGTAGGTGAGACCTGGGCCGATCCGGCGACCTGCCACATGTCGAGCCTGGCATTGGCCTCGCGGACCCAGCGCTTCGCCTTGCGGCGAAGACGCGGGGCGACCTCGCCCCCGTGGGCCGAGGCGTGGATCGAGCTGGCCAGCTCGACACCGCGGTCGCAGAATCCCAACCTCGTAGCGGATGGATCGAGGGATGCCAGGTGGCCTCGCAGGTCGAGCAGTTCCACGACCTGGAGCACCTCGGCATAAGCCTTCCGCGGCAAGGGTTGGTCGCACTGAGCACAGGTGGATCGCATCGTCATATGAACACCCCCTACCCCGATGTCCGATTCCCGACACGCATCGCTCATGGATACCGGGCAAGCGCGGCGGCATCGGAGGTCTCGGGGCGAGGTCCCCCGAGATCAGCGTTGAGGGTGGGGGTCGCGGAAGGTGGATGACGTTCGACGCGCGAGGTCGTAGCCCACGCCGGCGATGAGCAAGGCGTTCAGCACGTGGAGCGATCGGAGCCACTGGGGCTCGAGGTCAGGAGCGGCGAAGAGCGGCTGGAGGAACACCAACACGAAGACGCCGATCGTCATGCCGATCACCGTGCGACCCATCCGACCAACGATGGCAGCGATCAACATCAGGACGGGGATGAGGTGCAACGCGACGAAGCCCCACTGTCGATGTGGTTCCAAGCTTTCGCCGCCGAGGATCCCGAGACCGGCGAGCAGGAATTGGATCGCGACCGCTGCGACGAATGACCAGGCAAGAACCACGAACACCTTGCGAGCCCTGGCCATGGACGCTCCCTCCGATGCGCTGTTCGAGGAGGATGGCAGCGCGACCCTCCATCTGCAATCCCTCGGGAGGATGTTGCTCACATATGGGTGGCGGTATGCGATACCAAGGTCGCAACGAGGGTCAGGTTCCCGGGCAGGCCGAGATTTCGCGCCAGGTCAGCACGAGATCGTGCGGGCCGCTGCCATCCCAGAGCGCGAGGCCGCTGCCTTGGGTCGTGTGCCTCCCGTCGACGTAGTAGGCATCATCGGCGCGGCTCTGCACCGCGATCGCCCCGATGCAGCGGTCGAGCTGCTCGCTCCACGCGCGGATCGACGCCATGTTCCGGTTCTGGCACAAGGCGTACCGCGTCCATTCGATACCGCTGTTCGGCCGACGCTGGCAACTCGTGATGTGGAGTCCAGCTCCCATGATGCGATCGTGCCCTTGGTCCGTATCTGCACCTACCCGGGTGATCCCCGCCATCACGACGAAAGCGATGATGACGCCGCTCAGGACATTCTTCATCTGCCGACCTCCTCGCCCTCTCGGTACCCCGGCGCCGGCTTCGGGACACCCCTCCACCCCTGGCAGGTGCCCGACGGAATCAGATCCGCAGCGCAAACTCGCGTACGAGGGTTTGTGAGGTGTTGCCCGCGGGGCATACCTATCGAGCGGAAGTCAGGTTCCCCCTGCCGACCGTGACGGACCTGTCGGGCCGGAGTTCGATACCGGTGGGGAAGGCCTGTTGAGGCTCTGGCCCGACGGTCCACCATCCAGAGGTCCTCCCGCGGCCCGTGCGCGGGAAGCAGGGACTCATCCGTGGACAGGCTACCCCCCGTCGATCCCTTCTTCGAACGGAAACTCCTCCTGCAGGCCCAGCAGCTCGAACACCCTCATGACCTTCGGGGGACCAGGGACGATCGAGAGCTTCGCGACCCTCTTCTGGGCTCGTCGGGTCGCCAACAAAAGTGCGCGGATGCCCGAGGAGTCGATGAACGTCAGGCCACGAAGGTCGATCCTCACCGCTGAGAATCCATTGTCCACCGACTTGCTGAACAGCTCGTCCACGTCCGGGAAAAGCTGCAGGTCGCACTCGCCGTTGAGCGCGATCGTCCGGACGTCGCCTTCCTCGGAGACCACAGCTTCGAACATGGCGGGAGCCTCCTTCCAGACATGTCAGCGCCGAAGAAGATAAGACGGACTTCAGGGGTTGGCAACCCGAAATCCATGCACTCCAGAGCCCTTGCGACGGAGGGCGAAACGCTGGTCACCCGGAGCCGGCGCAGACGTGCGATCGCCGCGATAACGGACCGCCGCCGGTGTAGAATCCTGCCGCTGTGAGGGGAGGAGGACCCGGCATGGCTACGGACGAAGCACCCGCGCAACTGATCGCTGGAGCAGCCGCCGCTTCGTCGGCCGAGACCGCCGATGCGATCGATCGAGCGGCCGACAAGAACGAGGATCCTGAGGTCGCTGCGATCTTGGACGACGCTGCCCTGAACGCCGACAAGACCGTCAGTCGCGTGAGTTGGCTCCGACGGATCGTGGACAGGCTGTTTTCGCGTCCCGACTGATCGCCGCACAGCGCGGCGCCGTGCCTCGTGATCGACGTCTCGTGGCTTGTCGTGGCCTAGTCTGAGTGCATGGGTGTCGAAGACCTCGATCGGGACCGGCTCCTTCTCATCGGGAAGGCGGCCCAGGCGCTCTCTGAATCGCTCGAGGAGGGGGCCGCTCTCCAGCGGCTCGGCGAGGTCCTGGTTCCCTCCCTTGCCGACTGGTTCGCGGTCGATCTCGTCGAAGACGGGCAGATCCGGAACGTGCTCGTGATGCATCCGGACCCGCGTAAGGTGGCGTTGGCACATGAGCTGCAGCGCCGCTTCCCCTCGGACCCGGATGCGCCGTCGGGCAGTCCCCACG
>JBKPMF010000293.1:0-3134 GCA_046732015.1 Actinomycetota bacterium | reverse complement strand
GCGAACCGCCGCCCGACCCCAAGGAGCGCACCCGCGTCCTCTACGTCTCCCCGCTGCGCGCCTTGGCCGTCGACGTGGAGAAGAACCTGCGAGCCCCACTGGCGGGCATCCAGCACGCCGCCGAGCGCACGGGCGAGGTGCTTGCCCACGTGCCCCAGGTGGGCGTCCGCACCGGCGACACCCCCGCCCGCGACCGGCGTCGCCTGGTGACCCACCCGCCCGACATCCTCATCACGACCCCGGAGTCGCTCTACCTGATGCTCACGTCACAGGCTCGCGAGACCCTGCGCAGCGTCCGGTGGGTGATCATCGATGAGATCCACGCCCTGGCGGCCACGAAACGCGGCGCGCACCTCGCGCTGTCGCTCGAGCGGCTGGACGAGCTCACCGAGCAGCCGGCCCAACGGATCGGCCTGTCCGCCACGCAGCGTCCGCTCGATGAGATCGCGCGGTTCCTCGGCGGGTTCGAGTCCGAGGGGCGGCCCAGGCCCGTCACGATCGTCGATGCCGGTCATCGCAAGCCCATGGAGCTCGAGGTCGTGGTGCCGATCGAGGACATGGGTCAGATCGGCCAGCCCTCGGATGTGCCGGCGAGCGGTCCGGCCGCCGGCGCGGGCCTCACCCGAACGTCGATCTGGCCGTCCATCCACCCGCGCCTGTTGGAGCTGATCCGCGCGCATCGTTCGACGATCGTGTTCGTGAACGGACGCCGCCTGGCCGAGCGCCTCGCGGCCCAGCTCAACGAGCTCGCCGAGGAGGACCTGGTGCGCACCCACCACGGGTCGATCGCGCGCGAGCAGCGACTCGAGGTCGAGGACGCGCTGAAGTCCGGGCGCCTCCGCGCGATCGTGGCCACCAGCAGCCTGGAGCTCGGCATCGACATGGGAACGGTCGACCTCGTCGTGCAGGTCGAATCGCCGGGTTCGGTGGCCAGCGGGCTGCAGCGGATCGGCCGCGCAGGCCATCAGGTGGGCGAACCCAGCCGAGGCAAGATCTTCCCGAAGTTCCGCGGCGACCTGCTCGAGGCCAGCGTGGTGGCCGAGCGCATGCTGGCCGGCGCGATCGAGGAGACCCGCTACCCGCGGAACCCGCTCGACGTCCTGGCGCAACAGCTGGTCGCGATGTGTGCGGTCGACGAGTGGCGCGTCGAGGACCTGTACGCCGCCACACGACGCGCCGCCAACTTCACCGATCTTTCGAAGGACGTGTTCATCGCCGTGCTGGACCTGCTCGCCGGGCGCTATCCCAGCGACGGGTTCGCCGAACTCCGGCCGCGTCTGGTGTGGGACCGGACCAACGACGTCGTGCGGGCTCGCGAGGGCGCGGGACGCCTCGCGATCACCAGCGGCGGCACGATCCCCGACCGCGGCTTGTTCGGAGTGTTCCTGCCCGACGGCACGCGCGTGGGCGAGCTCGACGAGGAGATGGTGTTCGAATCGCGCGCGGGCGAGGTCTTCCTCCTGGGGGCGTCGAGCTGGCGGATCGAGGACATCACCCGCGACCGCGTGGTGGTCTCCCCCGCCCCCGGCGAACCCGGCAAGATGCCGTTCTGGCACGGCGACAAGCCCGGCCGCCCTATCGAGCTGGGTCGCGCGATCGGCGCGTTCACGCGGGAGCTGCGCGGCGCGAAGCGGGACAGCGCGATCGCCCGGCTGCGCGAGGACGTCGGTCTCGACGCCTGGGCCGCCGACAACTTGGTCAACTACCTTGACGAACAGCAGGAGCTGACCGGCGCCGTCCCCGACGACCGCACCGTCGTGGTGGAGCGGTTCCGAGACGAGATCGGCGACTGGCGTGTTTGCATCCTGTCGCCGTTCGGTTCACGCGTGCACGCCCCGTGGGGCATGGCGATCGAGACCCGCATGGCCGAGCGGTTCGGTCCCGGCGCCCAGGTGCTGTGGGGCGACGATGGCATCGTGATGCGCCTGCCCGAGGCGGTGGACCGCATCCCGATGGATGACCTGGTGTTCGACCCCGACGAGATCGAAGCGGCGGTGGTGGAGGCGCTGCCCGGCACCGCGATGTTCGCCAGCATCTTCCGCGAGGCCAGCGCGCGGGCCCTGTTGCTCCCCCGCCAACGACCGGGCAAGCGCACGCCCCTGTGGCAGCAGCGGCAGCGAGGGGCCGACCTGCTGGCCGAAGCCGCGAAGCACCCCACGTTCCCCATGCTGCTGGAGACCACCCGGGAGTGCCTGCGCGACATCTTCGACGTGCCGGCGCTGCGCGAGGTGATGGCCGACCTGCGCTCGCGCAAGACGCGGATGATCGCGGTCGACACCGAGGGGGCATCACCGTTCGCGCAGTCGCTGCTGTTCCGGTGGATCGCGGCCTCGATGTACGAGGGCGACGCCCCGCTCGCCGAACGCCGGGCCGCCGCGCTCGCCCTGGACCGGGACCTGCTGCGTGAGCTCCTGGGCACCGAGGAGCTGCGCGACTTGTTGGATCCGCGCGCCCTCGACGACACCGAACTCGAACTGCAGTGGCTCGCCGACGGACGCCGGGCGCGCGGAGCCGACGGTGTACACGACCTGCTGCGGACGCTGGGCGACCTCACCGCCGACGAGGTCGCGGTCAGGACCGACGGCGATGCGGCCGCCTGGCTCGAGTCGTTGGTGACCGACGGCCGCGCGATCCGGGTGAAGGTGGCCGGCGAGGACCGGTTCGCCGCGGTCGAGGATGCCGCCCGCCTACGAGACGCCCTGGGCGTCTCGCTCCCCCGCGGATTGCCGGGGGTGTTCACCGAGGCCACGGATCGGCCGCTGGAGACGTTGGTGGCCCGTTACGCCCGCGGCCACGGACCGTTCACGGCGGTCGACGTGGGCGCGCGCCTGGGCGCATCGGCCGAGCGGATCCGCACGGCCCTGGAAGCTCTCGAGGCCGAGGGCCGCGTCCTGGAGGGAGAGTTCCGGCCGGCGGGATCGGGCCGGGAGTGGGTGGACACGGATGTGCTGCGACGGCTCCGTCAGCGTTCCCTCGCGGCCCTGCGGAAAGAGGTCGAACCGGTCGAGGCCGCCACGCTGGGGCGCTTCCTACCCGCGTGGCAGGGCGCCGACCGGCCCAGCGGCGCGAATGACGCGCTGGTGGAGACGATCGCGCGGCTGCAGGGCACCGCGATCCCGGCCTCGATCCTGGAG
>JBKPMF010000292.1:0-7983 GCA_046732015.1 Actinomycetota bacterium | reverse complement strand
ACGTTGCCGGGCTTGATGTCGCGGTGGATCACACCCGCTGCGTGGGCCGCCGCGAGCGCCGCGCAGATCTTCTGGGCGATCTCGGCGGCCTGCACCGGGGTGGGCTTGCGACCGGTCTCCATGAACTCGCCCAGGGTCCGGCCCTCGATGAACTCCATCACGATGAACTGCGTCCCGCCGTCGGCGCCGGTGTCGTAGACGGCGACGATGTTGGGCTGGTTCAGCCGAGCGGCCGCCTGCGCCTCGCGCCGGAACCGCTCCACGAAACTGGTGTCGCGTGCGAACTGCGGGTTGAGCACCTTGATCGCCACGGTGCGGTTCAGCACGGGGTCGAACCCGCGGAACACCTCGGCCATGCCCCCGGCGCCGATGCGCGCCTCCATCTGGTAGCGACCACCCAGCAGCGACTGGCTCATCCCGTGCCCCTCATCTCACAGATACGCATCGATCACCTCTCGAGCGATCGGCGCCGCGATCGCGCCTCCGGTCGCCGATTCGTCGGCGAGCGTTCCGCCGTCGAGAACGATAACCGCCACGGCGATGCGAGGGGTGTCATTCACCCCCGCAGGTGCGAACGCCGTGAACCACGCGTTCGGCGGCACGTCCTCGCCATTGGTGGCGGTGCCGGTCTTGCCCGCCACCGGGATCGGGAAGCCCGAGAACGCCGAGAACGCCGTGCCCGATTGCGTGACCGACAGCATCATCGCGCGCAGTTCCGCGGCGGACTGGGGTCCGATGGGGATCCCGTACTGCTCGCTGTCGAAGGTGCGCACCACCCGCCCGCTCGCATCGCGGATCTCGCTGATCAGCCGGGGGTTCATCATCTTGCCGCCGTTCGCGATCGCCGCCGAGACCAGGGCCATGTGCAGCGGGTTCGTGAGCACGTTGTCCAAACCGATCGAGCTGAACGCCAGCAACGGTTTGTTGTCCTGGAAGTAGGCCGGGACGGGGAAGTGCCCGTTCTGGAAGGGCAGCACGAACGGGATCGTGGGCTCGATGCAGTCGATCTGGTCGGGCGGATCGGTGGGACAGAACCCGTAGGCCCGCGCCTGGTCGCTCATGTTCCGGGCGCCCAGTTTCAGGCCGATCTCGGCGAACGTGACGTTGCACGATTCCTTGAACGCCTCGGCCATCGTGACCTGGGCCGAACCGCCGTTGCAGAGCGAGTCGCCGAAGTTCGCGAGCGTGTTCGAGCTCTGCGGCAGGTCGAGGAACTGGGGGTTGTCCCATTCCGACTCCGGGCCGTAGCCGTTCTCGAGCGCCGCCGACGCCGTGATCAGTTTGCCAGTGGAGCCCGGCAGGAACAGCTCGTCCTTCGCGCGCGAAACCAGGGGCTTGTCGGGGTCGGCGTTGATCGCGGCCCACGCGTCGACGATGCTCTGGTCCGTTCCGTTCGAGAGGGTGTTGGGGTCGTAGCTGGGGTTCGCATAGAGCGCCAGCACATCGCCGGTGCGCGGATCCACCGCCACCACCGCACCGGGCTGATCGCCGAGCGCCTGGGCCGCGGCCGCCTGCAGGTTCGCGTCGATCGTGGTGACCACGGCGCCGCCCTTCTTGGTTCTGCCCAAGATCAGGTCGGTGAACGTCGAGATCGCCAGCTCCGGCGCGTCACCGGACAGGTAGGGATTCGCCGCCTGCTCCAGGCCGGCGCGGCCGTAGATGCGGGAGTAGTAGCCGGTGAGGTCGGCGTAGAGCTCGCCGTCGGGGTAGAGCCGCCGGAACAGGAGCTCGGACCGCTCATCCTCGTTCTGCAGGCTCTGGGCCATGACGGTGCTGCTCGGAGCCGCGGTCAGGATGGGGCCGCGCTCCACTTTGTACTCGGCGATGATCTGGCGCCGGGCGTTCGCCGCCTGTCCCTTGATGTCGTCGGCGGCGAACACCTGGACGTGCGCCAACTGGGCGAACAGCAGTCCGAACAGCGCCACCAGCCCGATGCCCAGGCGGCGGATGCGCCTATCCACGCTGCCGCTCCCGCGGTCCCGCCGAGACCCGCACCAGCAGCGCCAGCATGATGAAGGTGGCGACGCGGTTCGAACCCCCGTAGCTCACCAACGGCAGCGGCACCCCCGTGAGCGGGATCAAGCGTGTCACCCCCGCCACGATCGCGAACGTCTGCAGCGCGATGATCGTGGTGATGCCGGTGGCCAACAACTTGCCGAACGCATCGACGCGCTCCATCGCCACACGAAGCCCGCGCGCGATCCACACCAGATAGAGCAGGAGCAGCGAGACGGCGCCGATCATCCCGAGTTCCTCGCCGAACGCCGCGAAGATGAAGTCGCTGCCCACGTACGGGATCAGCGTGGGCGAGCCCTGACCGATGCCGGTGCCCACGATGCCCCCGGTGGCCAGCGCGAACCATCCCTGCGCCAGCTGGAAGTAGCCCTGGCCCGTCACCACGGCGGGGTCGAGGGCGTGGATCCAGTAGTCGACGCGGGTCTGCACGTGGTCGAACGCCAGGTAGCCCAGCCACGCGCCCACCACGAACAGGACGATCCCCAGCCAGAGGTAGCCGGCGCGACCGCTCGCGATCCACAGCATCACGACGAACACGCCGAAGAACAGCAGCGACGCGCCCATGTCCCGCTCCAGGAACAACACGGCCAACGACGCGATCCACGCCACGAGCAGTGGCCCGAGATCCTTGGCGCGCGGCAGGCCGAACCGGCCTACACCGCTGGCGAGGAGCTCGCGCTTGTCCGCGAGGTAGGCAGCCAGGAACACGACGATGAAGATCTTGCCGAACTCTGCCGGCTGGAACGTGATGGGCCCGATCGCCGCCCACAGCCGCGCGCCGTTGATCTCGTACCCGATACCCGGGACCACCGGGAGGAGCAACAGCACCACGCCGATCAGGCCCAGGGTGTACGTGTAGGTGTTCAACATCCGGTCGTCGCGCACGAACCAGAGCGTCGCGGCGAAGGCCGCCACGCCGACGATCAACCAGATCGCCTGCTCCTGCGCGATCACCGCCTCGCCCCGGTCGACCATGATCCGATAGAGCATCGCGATGCCCAGGCCGGCGAGCGTCACCGCGATCGGGTACAACACCGGATCGGCGCGCGGCGCCAACCACCGAACGGCGAACCATCCCGCGAGCGAGACCACGGTGAACGCGAGCCCATAGGCGATCAGGTCGCGCGGGGTCTTGCCCTTGAGTCCCAGGCCCGCCGTCGCGTAGGCCACGATCGAGATCACGAGCGCCACGATCAGCAGCCCCAGCCCGGTGACGGGCCGCTTGCGCTGATCGACCGCGAACGCGACCTCGCTCACTGCCCGCCCGCGTTCTTCGGCTTCTTCGGCGGGACCGCGTCGTCGGCCACGTCGGTCCTGATCCGCTCGACGATGGCCAGCGCATCATCACGACTGTCGGCGGTGATCCCCTGCGGGAGGTCGTGGTAGAGCTCGAGGGCGCCGGCATCGGCGGCGGGGATCTCGGTGATGGTGTCGACGCTCGACAGGGACAGCCCCAGCGGCTTGGCCGGGATGCCCTGATAGACCGCGACCTTGTCGTCGGCCACGCCGACGTACCACTGACGGTCGATGAAGGTTCGGGCCGCGAAGAACGTCCCCACCAGCAGGATCAGGGCCACCAGGCCGCCGATCACCCAGCGCCGCCAGCGGGGGGCATCCGGTGCCGGGCCGACCGGATCGTCGTCCTCACCGATCGCATCCAGCACGACCACCGTGATGTTGTCGATCCCACCGGCGCGGTTAGCCGCCTTGATGAGGCGGTCGGACGCACGCTGCGGGTCGGGTTCGGTCTCCAGGATGGCCTTGATCTGGTCCTCGGACACCATGCCGGTGAGGCCGTCGCTGCACAGCAACAGGCGATCACCGTCCAGCAGGCCGACGACGTCTTCGTCCACCTGCACGTCGGCCTCCGTGCCGAGCGAGCGGGTCAGCACGTTGCGGTGCGGGTGCACCTCGGCTTCGGCCTCGGTGATCTCCCCGGACTTGACCATCCGGGCCACGAGCGTGTGGTCGGCGGTGAGCTGCCGAAGGGAGCCGGCCCGCAGCAGATAGGCGCGGGAGTCGCCCACGTGCGCCAGTTGGAGCTGGCTGCCCTCCACCAAGGCGGCGGTGAGGGTCGTCCCCATGCCGCTGACGGCGGTGTCTTCCTGCGACTGCACGAAGACGGCGTGGTTGGCGCTGCGCACCTGCTCGACGAGCGACCCTTCGTCCTTGCGGAAGAGGTCTTCGATCGTCTCGAGCGCGAGCTGGGATGCGACCTCGCCGCCCCGATGCCCGCCCATACCGTCGGCCACCGCGTACAGGGGCGGTTCGATCAGGTAGGAGTCCTCGTTGCCCTCGCGGACCCGGCCGATGTCGGTGGCCACCCCCACCTGGACCTTCATCGTCGGAGCTCCATCACGGTGGTGCCGATGCGCACCTTGTCGCCTGCCTGGACCATCGCGGGGGAGGACAGGCGCTGATCGTTCACGAACGTGCCGTTGGTCGAACCCAGGTCCTCGACGTACCAGGAGCCACCCTTGGCGAACACCCGGGCGTGCTGTTGCGAGACGTAGGTGTCCTCGATCGCGAGCTCGCACTCGGGAGCCCGACCGATCACCAACGAATCGCTCGCGACCCGGACGGTGCGCGGCTTCACGCCGTCGGCGTGGACCACGACGTCGGAGATCCCGGGCGTCACCGTAGGACCTTCGGCGGCGTCGCGAGCTCTGCGAGCCGAACGTCCCCCGCGCGCCGGCGCCGCTTCGACGCTGAGGCCGCGGACGGCCCAGCGCATGGACCGCCACAGGAACAGGACCAGCAGGGCGAACAGGCCGTACTTCAGTGCGGACAGGGCGAACGGCGTCACCCCTTCGGCGACGAAGGGGATGGCTGCCGGCGCCAGGCTCGCCGTCACCGTCACGCCCTCCGGTACTCCAGCACCGTGGTGCCGATCGTGATGCGGTCGCCGTCGGAGAGCGCGCCCGACTGGATCGTCTGGCCGTTCAGTCGTGTGCCGTTCGTCGAGCCGAGGTCGGTGAGCGTGGTGACCCCTTCGTTCGTGCGCAACTGCACGTGGCGCCTCGAGGCCCCTTTGTCCTTGAGCACCACGTCGCAATCGCTCATGCGCCCGATCGTCAGGACCTCCTTGGCGATGGGGACCCGGCGCTCGGCGCCGTTCTCGCGGATCAGGAGTGTCGCGGGGGGGGCGGACGCGGGCGCCGGTTCGTCGGGCCCCTGCACCAAGGTGGCCACGCACGTGATCGCGCCGCGCTTCAGGGATGGATCGGTGGTGAAGGTGATCTCTGGCGGCCCGACAAGTCCCCAGCCGCGCTCATCGGCGTTCTCGCGGGCCACCTGCGCGAGCTCGCTCGCCAGGGCGGTCTCGGCCTGTTCGAACCGCTCGGCGTCCTCGGCCGAGAGGGCGAACTCGAAGTGGTTCGGAGCCCAGACGCCGTTTGGGCCGACGGTGCGTTCGGCGTCCATCTCCTTGATCAGCCGCTTGGCCAGCTCCACGGGCTGGACGCCGCTTCGGAACGTCTTGGAGAACAGGCCTTCGACGAGGCCCCCCAAGCGTCGTTCGAAGTCGCGGAGGTTCGGCACCGGTAGCGTGTGGCAGGAGGGGGACGACCCTCCCGCGCCCGGCGCCTATCCTACGCCCGGGGCTGTGACGAGCCTGTGGCGGAGACGAAGCCGGCGTCCTCGTGCGAGGTGACCTCGCCCAGGTCTTCGTTGCTGCGGCCGTGTTCCCACAGCGGGTTGGCGAAACCGGACCGATCGTCGGGGTTGAGTTTCCGCCAGTGCCACTCGCGGATCTCCCAGTAGGTACGGCGCGAGAACACCAGGATGAGGACCGCCAGCAGGAACCGGAGCGTGGCCGATCCGGAGATGTAGGTGAATCCCGACATCACACCGACGGCGGCGGTCATGGCCCACGTAGCGAGCGCGCCGAACCCCACGATCATCAGGATCCGCATCAGCTCGTCGAAGTCGATCCTGGGTCGCGTGTTCATCACGACCACTCTATCGGCGGCTACCCGTTTCCGGGTAGATGGGCCGAACGGGTGGTTTCCTGTGTCCCTCCTCCGGGGGACGGCTGGCGAAGGACCGAGCTTGCTACCATCGCTGTCCCACTCGGGCGAGTGGCGGAATTGGCAGACGCGCAGGATTCAGGTTCCTGTGTCCGAGAGGACGTGGGGGTTCAACTCCCCCCTCGCCCACCACCGATCGCGGGGTACTGAGTCAGCTCGAGCCGGCACCCTCGTCCGTGACGCGGTAGAGCTGCCAGCGGTCTGGGACGCCCTTGAGGTCATGCTCACCGGCATCCACGAACACGAGGCCGCTTCCGGCGGTCAGGTCCTTGATGGTTCGGGACACCAGCACCTCGGAGGGGCCCGCCAAGGCTCCTACCCTGGCCCCGATCGCGACGGCGATCCCCGCGATATCGTCGCCTTCGAGCTCCACCTCGCCGGTGTGCAGTCCGGCGCGGATCTCGATGCCGAGGCTGCGAACGCCGGCAACGATCGCGCGAGCGCAATGGACCCCTCTCGCCGGCCCTTCGAACGTGGCGAGGAACCCGTCGCCCAAGGTCTTGATCTCTCGCCCCCGGTGACGTTCCAACTCGGTGCGCACGATCTCGTCGTGCCGGCGACGCACCGCACGCCAATCGTGGTCGCCGAGCTCGGCGCTCCGCTTCGTCGAATCGACGATGTCGGTGAACATGACCGTGGCCAGGACCGAGTCCAGGGCATCGGGGCGTCGTTCCACCCCGATGAATCGGCGGACCTGCTCGAGTCCGATGTCCACGCCCACGAGATCCTCGGTGACGGGCACGTACGGCTCGACCTCGGCATGCGGCATCAGTTCGGCGACGTGGCGCCCCATCCCCGCGAGTTCGAGATCGCCATCATCCTGGTCGATCACGAGCAGCGTCGGGACCTGCACCGTGGGCAGGACGCTCCTGACGTCGGTTTCGTACCAGATGGTGTTGAGTTGCTCGGCCATGTCGGGGCTGCAGGTGCGTCGCGAGAGTCGGGCGAGGTATTCCACGGAGGACTGGGTGGACCAGAACCCCTCCATGACATCGATGTTGAGGTCGATGAACGCACGCGCGTACTCCACGGTGCCCCATGATTCGGTGATGCGTTGATCCTGTTCGATGTAGTCGGGGCCGACGCCCCAGGGGTAGTCGGGTGCGGCGCTCGCCCGCGGCGTGGGCCGGAGCCAGATGAGGGATCGCACCCGCTCGGGATGGGTGGCCGCGAGCAGCGCCATGCTGGCACCGCCTTCGAGGACACCACCGACCACCGGGCGCTCGGCACCGACGGCCTCCATCACGGCGAGGGTGTCCGAGACCCGGGTCTCGAGGGTCGCAGGCCCTCCTTCGCGGCTCGAACACCCGGTGCCGCGCCGGTCGTGCAGGATCACACGGGAGAACTCACCCATCCCTTCGTAGAGTGCGCGCCCGAATGGCTCCTCCCACCACTCGTCCACGATCGAGAACACGTCGTCCTGCCAGCAGATATCGATCGGGCCCTCGCCGAACGCCTGGTAGGCGAGGTAGGCCCCATCGGGGGCTCGGGCGAACTCGACACCGGGCCGTTCCATCCGCGCATCCTGCGACCGATGCTCCCCGCGGCGCAACTCGTCAGGCCGCGTCCCCTGAGGTGGCGTAGCGGGCCGGTGTCGTCCCGACGTGGCGGCCGAAGTGCCGGGTGAAGTGCGCCTGGTCGTGGAAGCCGGCGGTAGCGGCGACCATGGCGACCGGCTCCCCGGCCAACAACCGTTTCCGCGCGAACTCGATGCGACGTGCGACGACGTACCGATGGGGGGCGATCCCGAAGGTGCGGGTGAATGCGCGCGAAAGGGTCGATGTCGACGCGCCGATCGTCTCGGCTGCCTCGCGGAGCCGATACGGCTCGCCGAGGTGCGCGTCCAGGAGGTCGCGGAGGGCCGGCGCAACGTCGGCATCGGAAGCGGGCGGGAGGTCGCGCCCGGCCTCGCCGAGGTGACGTTGGAGCTGCTCGGTGA
>JBKPMF010000291.1:0-28277 GCA_046732015.1 Actinomycetota bacterium | reverse complement strand
AGGCGGCTACGCGCAGGTACTCGACCTCGGGCCGAATGATCCGGGGCCGGTGGTCGCATCGTTCACGTTGGTCACGGGCGAGGCGCCCGGCATCGGAGCGCCCGCGGAACTCGACGCCCGCTACTACCCACGGGACCCGCTCGAGTCAGACCTGGGGCTCCGCGAGATCAGCGTGCCAGGACCGCTCGGGGACTATCCGGCGTGGTTGGGTGCACCGAGCATCGGGCCGGGTCAGAACGTCAGCGACACCTGGGCGATCGTGGTGCACGGGAACTCACTCTCGGCGGCCGACGGGCTTCGGATGGTGCCGATCCTCACTCTCGCCGGCTACCCGACCCTGGTCGCCACCTACGGCAACGATCCCGGCGCGCCTGAGGACCCCAGCGGCAAGCTGCGGTACGGCCTCACCGAGTGGGAGGACCTCGAGGCGATGGTGCAGTACGCCCTCGACGAAGGGTCCGACGGCGTCGTGCTCGACGGATACTCCATGGGCGGCGCCGTGATCATGGCCTTCCTGCAGCGCTCTGATCTGGCCGATCAGGTCCGCGCTGTGATCCTGGACGCGCCGATGCTCGACTTCTCCGAGACCGTGGACGACAACGCCGCGCGCGAGGAGATCGCACCGGGGGTTCCGCTCCCGTCCTCACTCACCGAGGTGGCCAAGTGGATCGCCGCGAAGCGGTTCGATGTGGACTGGGATGGGCTGAACTACCTTGCCGACACGGACGCGTACGCCGACATCCCGTTCCTGGTGTTCCACGGGACGGCGGACACCACCGTGCCGATCGCCACCAGTCGAGAGTTCGCCGAGCTGCTCCCCGACCAGGTGCAGCTGATCGAGGTCGACGGCGCCGAACACATCGAGAGTTGGAACCCCGATCCCGACGCGTACGACTCGGCGGTCCGCGCGTTCCTCGGCGCGAACGTCTAGGCGACCGGGAGCCAGGTGGGGCGGTTCGCCTCGTAGGCCGAGATCTTGTCCTCGTTCCGCAACGTCAAGCCGATGTCGTCCAAGCCCTCCATCAGGCGCCAGCGCGTGAAGTCCTCCATGTCGAAGGTCTCGTCCAAGCCGGGCGCACGGACGGCCAGCGCTTCGAGGTCGACCACGATGCTGGTCGCCGGATCGTCGAGCACGGCGTCCATCAGGGCGCGCACGCTCTCGGCGCGGAGTTCCACCGGCAGCAGCCCGATCTTCGTGCAGTTGTTGCGGAAGATGTCGGCGAAGCTCGGCGCGATCACCGCCTTGAACCCGGCGTCCTCGATCGCCCACGGCGCGTGCTCGCGGCTGGAGCCGCAGCCGAAGTTCTCACCCGCGATCAGGATCGACGCGCTCGCGTAACGCTGATCGTTGATCACGAAATCGGGATCCTTGCGCCACTCGGCGAACAGGAACGGTCCGAACCCGGTGCGCTCGATGCGCTTGAGGTATTCGGCCGGGATGATCTGGTCGGTGTCGACGTCGCTGCGGTCGACGGGCAGTGCGGTGCCCTCGATGACGGTGATGGGCTCCATCAGGTGAGGTCCTCCGGGGTCGTGAAGTGACCGGCGATCGCGGTGGCGGCTGCGACGGCGGGACTCACCAGGTGCGTACGCCCGCCTTTGCCCTGGCGCCCTTCGAAGTTGCGGTTGCTGGTGCTGGCGCTGCGATCGCCCGGGTTCAACGTGTCGGGGTTCATGCCCAGGCACATGCTGCAGCCGGCGCCCCGCCACTCGAAGCCTGCGTCTTCGAAGACGCGGTCGAGCCCCTCGGCTTCGGCCTCCTGCTTGACGGCGAAGCTGCCGGGGACGACGAGCGCCCGCAGGCCGTCGGCGACCTTCTTGCCACCGACCACGCGGGCGGCCACCCGCAGGTCCTCCATGCGCGAGTTCGTGCACGAGCCGATGAAGATCGTGTCCGGGCGGACGTCGCGCATCTTCGTGCCGGGGGTCAGGTCCATGTACGCGAGGGCGCGCGCGGCGGCTTCCTGCTTGGACGGGTCCTCGAAGGCGTCGGGGTCGGGCACGGCGTCGTCGATCGTGACCGACTGCGCGGGGTTGGTGCCCCAACTGACGTACGGGCGCAGCACTGAGGCGTCGATCGCGACCTCCTTGTCGAACGTTGCGCCGTCGTCGGTGGGCAGCGTGCGCCAGTCGGCGAGCGCGGCATCCCAGTCGGCGCCTCGGGGGGCGTGGGGACGGCCTTCGACGTAGGCGAAGGTGGTGTCGTCGGGCGCGACCATGCCGGCGCGCGCACCGCCCTCGATCGACATGTTGCAGATCGTCATCCTGCCCTCCATCGAGAGGGCACGGATCGCGGAGCCGCGGTACTCGATGATGTGGCCGACGCCGCCGCCGGTCCCGATGCGGTTGATGATCGCCAGGATGATGTCCTTGGCGCTGCACGAAGCGGGTAGCTCACCGTCGACGGTGACGGCCATCGTGCCGGGACGGTTCTGCGGCAGGGTCTGGGTGGCGAGGACGTGCTCGACCTCGCTGGTGCCGATGCCGATCGCGAGCGCGCCGAACGCCCCGTGTGTCGAGGTGTGGGAGTCACCGCAGACGATCACGAGGCCGGGTTGCGTGTACCCCTGCTCGGGACCGATCACGTGGACGATGCCCTGGCCGGGCGAGCCCATGGGAAAGAGCGTGACGTCGAAGTCTTTCGCGTTGGTGGCGAGGGCTTCCATCTGGCGGGCACTGGTCGTGTCGGTGACCGGACCCGGGGTGGTGGGCACGTTGTGATCCATGGTTGCCACGGTGAGGTCGGGCCGGCGGACGGGACGACCGTGCAACCGGAGGCTCTCGAAGGCTTGCGGACTGGTGACCTCGTGCACGAGGTGGAGGTCGACGTAGAGGATGTCGGGCTCGCCGTCGGCGCGATGCACGACGTGGCGGTCCCAAACCTTCTCGGCCAGGGTCCTCGGGGTCTCGGTCTGCGGCGCCATGACTCCTCCGGTGACTTCACGTTCGGGGCCGAGGAAGGGAGGTTGTTCCCGGGCTCGGCTTGTTCCGAATAGTGGAACTGTGATACCGATATGTGGAACATGACCCTAGCAGACCAAGACCCAGCTACCGGCGTCGGCGTACTCGACCGCTCGATGGCGATCCTCGACACCGTGCAAGCGGGCTCCCGAACCCACGCATCGATCGTGCGAGCAACCGGATTCCCCCGGACGACCACCCACCGATTGCTGAAGTCGATGGAGGCGCACGGTCTGCTCGAGTTCGTCGGCGGGTACGGCTACCGGCTGGGGCCACGCCTGCTCAAGATCGCCGCGTCGGCCCTGCAGGAGCCCTCGCTGCGCGACATCGGTCATCCAGCGTTGGAACGCCTGGCCTCGAACACCGGCGAGAGCGCACAGCTGTTCGTGGCCTCGCTCGGGGAGCGCGTGTGTGTGGATTCGGTGGAGTCTTCGAGCGAGCTGAGGACCTTCGTGAAGGTCGGCGCGATCCTCCCGATGTGGGCCGGATCGGCCGGCAAGGCCTTTTTGGCATGGATGTCGCCAAACGCCAGGCAGGAGCTCATGGCGAACGCCCGAGCGCTCACCCCCGCGACACCGACCAAGGAGCGGCTCACCCAGCAGCTCGGCACCATCAAAGCTCGGGGATGGGCATCGTCGGCCGGGGAGCGACAGGAGGGCGTGGGCTCGGTGAGCGCGCCGGTCTTCGGACCCGCCGGGGAACTGATCGCCGTGGTCTCGATCTCAGGGCCGATCTCACGGGTCAGTCGCATCGGCGCGAAGCGGTACGCGCCCGCCGTCATGACCGCTGCACGAGAGGTCGAAGCCGCCATCGGCGGGACACGCACCTGAGCCAGTTCCCGTAAGCTCGTCCGAATGTCCCGGCTCGACCTCCTTCGGCACCCGTTGGCCTCGTGGCTGACCGCGAAGCGTGCCGTCACGGCGTCCGTGGCCAGCATGTCCGCCGTCATGCTGATTGCGGCGACGCCGGGTTCGCCCTACCACCCCGTGTTGCCCGAGAGCCAGGCGAACGGCCCACTGGAGCTGCTGTCGAAAGCCGTGCTCCTGGACCGTCTCCCGCACGGACTGCTGATCTCGATCGGGTTCGTCGCGATGATCGCCGCAGGCGTGAGCTTCCTGCTGATCCTGTGGGCCGCCGAACGAGGTCTGGTCTCCACGAAGACCGTACTGACGCTGACCGTGGCCTACCACCTCGCGATCTTGCTGCTGCCGCTCCTGCTCTCCCGCGATGTCTTCAGCTACGCCTACTACGGCCGCATCCTGTCGCGTTACGGCGGCAACCCCTACGTCAACACGCCGGCCGACTACCCCGCGAACGACCTGTGGCGGTTCACCTGGCCGGGGTGGCGTGAGACCCCCTCGGTCTACGGTCCGGTATTCGTGTGGCTCGCCGCCGCGATCACCGCGATCTTCCGGTCGATCCCCGACGTGATCATGGCGTTCCGCGCGGTGGCGGTGGCCGCGAGCCTGGGCGCGGTGTGGTTCGTCGTGAAGCTGGTGCAGCGCGTGAAGCCGTCGAAGACCGCGTACGCCGCGGCCATGATCGGGCTCAACCCGGTGGTGCTGTTCCACACCGTGGGCGGAGGACACGTCGACGTGCTGGTGATGCTGTCGGTCGCCGCCGCGATCTACCTCGTCGCCACCGATCGGGAGCTGCCCGCCACCGTGGCGCTGACGGTCGGCGCGCTGGTGAAGATCTCAGCCGCGGTCCCGCTGGTGCTGTTGATCGCCTACGTCGCGACCCGAGCCGAGCCCGGCAAGCGCGCTCGTGTCCTGGTCACCCACATCGGGACGGCGGTGGGCATCTTCATGGTGGCGGCGTTGCCGTTCTTGCAGCGTTCCAACCCGACGCTCGGCATGGTCGAGCTGGTGCAACACGGTTCGTGGATCGCGCCCCCGGCGTTGGTCGAGCGCATCTTCGAAGCGTTGGGCGAACTCCTGGCCGGAGAGGTGGGCGCATCGATCGGCGTCGTCATCGCGCGGCTGGGCATGTTCGCCGCCCTGGCGGTCGGACTCTTCCTGGTGCTGCGACAGGTGGTGCGTCACGCCTCCGAGGGTTCGGTCTCGTTCCTGGCGGCGGCGTGGGGCTGGGGTTTCCTGCTGATGATGCTGTTCTCCCCCACGCTGTTCCCCTGGTACTTCGCGTGGGTGCTGCCGGTGGCGTGGGCGTTGCCGCTGGTGCCGCGCCGCACGCTCGAACTGTCGTTCCTGGCGTTGGTGACGGCCTCGCTCACCACCGAGAACTTCCAGCTGCCCGCCTGGATGCACGTGGACCTGGCGATCGGGCACCCCGTGCTGGTCATCGTGCTGGTGTGGTTCCTCCACGACCTGTGGCTGCGGCTGAAGTACGACGTGCCGCTCGACGCCGAGACCGACCGAGCGCGGGAGATCCACCGGGAACGTCGGGAACTCGCCGGCTCACGCGGCGCGTGAACTACCAGGCGTAGGCTTCGGGCGCCGGTCCACCTGGCCCGGGGAAGATCTCGTCGAGCTTGGCCAAGATCTCCGGCGACAGCTTCACGTTCAGGGCTCGGAGCGAACCCAGCAGCTGTTCCTGGGTGCGTGGTCCGATGATGGGCGCGGTGACCGCGGGCTGGTGCAGGAGCCAGGCGAGCGCGACGTCCGCGGGACGTTCGCCGATCTCGGCACAGAGCGCCTCCCACGGTTCGAGCTGGGCGCGGTTGGCCTCGATCTCGCCGCGCATGTACTCCTCGTTGCGCCGGCCCTCGGAGACCTTCTTCAGCGCGCCGGAGAGCAGGCCACCGGCGAGCGGGCTGTAACAGATGAGTCCCATGCCGTACTCCTGCACCGCGGGGACCACCTCGAGCTCGACCGTGCGCGCGGTGAGGTTATAGAGCGATTGCTCGGTGGCCAGGCCCAGGGAGTGGCGGTAGCCGGCGATCTCGTTCCCTCGCGCGATGTGCCATCCGGCGAAGTTCGACGAGCCGACGTAGAGGATCTTCCCCTCGCGCTTCAGCTGCTCCATCGCCTCCCAGATCTCGTCCCACCAGGCCTTCCGGTCGATGTGCTGCATCTGATAGAGGTCGATGTAGTCGGTGCCCAGGCGTCGCAGCGACGCCTCGCAGGCCTTGAGGATCGCGAGCTTGGACAGCCGGGATTCGTTGGGCCAGTCGCCGGTCTGGCCGTACACCTTGGTGGCGAGCACCACCTTCTCGCGCCGGCCGCCACCCTTGGCCGCCCACCTGCCGATGATCTCCTCGGTGACCCCGACGCCGAGGTAGCGCCCATACACGTTGGCGGTGTCGAAGAAGTTGATGCCGTGGGCCACGGCCGTGTCCATGAGACGGTGCGAGTCTTCCTCGGTGGTGTGCGGGCCGAAGTTCATCGTGCCCAGGCACAAGCGGCTGACCACCAGACCGAGATGGCCGACGTTGGTGTACTCCATGCGCCGAGTCTAGCCCTCGACCGGGGAACGTTCGGCGACCTCGAGGCGTCCGTCTCGCTCCGGGTCGCGCGCACCGCGCACGTACATGAACGCGATCGTGACCGCGGCGCCGGCGATCCCCGCCGCGATCAGGGTGGCGTCGACGCCGATGGCGCCCGAGAGCGGTCCCACGATCGCGAACGACACCGGGACACCCGCGGCCGAGATCAGCCAGTCGAGGCTGGCGACGCGCCCGAGCAGTTCGGACGGAACCAGCCGTTGCAGCAGCGTGTACCACACGATGATCAGGACGGTGATCGATCCCTCCGAGATCATCGCGACCAGGGCGGCCTGCCAGATCGAAGTCACCACACCGAAGCCCGCGGTCATCAGCATGCCCAGCGCCCAGGCCAGGTAGAGGACGGTGAACGGCTTACGCGGGAGCTTGCCCCGTCGTCCGAAGACCAGGGCCACCATCACCGACCCGAGTCCTCCGGCGCCGAACACGATGCTCAGCGCCACCGCCGAGCCGTCGAGATCGTTCTTCACGATGTAGGGCACGAGCGTCTCCCACGGTCCCCACGTGCAGAGCAGGCTGACCGTGGCGGCCAGCAGCGCGATCAGGATCCATCGCTCCTCCCGCACGTAGGTGAGTCCTTCCTTGGCTTCGGTCCAGGCCGAGGTGGCGGGGATCTCGCGCTCTGGGTCGGGACGCGTGCGGATCATCGTCACTGCGATCGCCGAGACGGCGAAGGTGAGCGAGTCGACGATGAACGCCCACCCGGTCCCGAAGACCGCGATGATCAGCCCGCCGATCAAGGGGCCGATCAACGTGTAGGTCACGGGCCGCACGAACTGGGCGAGCGAGTTCGCTTCGACCAGCAGGTCCTCGGGCACGATGGTCGGCACGATCGAGGTGAGCGACGGGTTGAAGATCGCCTGTCCCACGCCGAAGAGGGCCGCGAGTCCGATCACCCACGGCATCGTGAGCACCTCCAGGATGGACAGGACGCCGATCGATCCGATCGCGACCAGGCGCAAGAGGTCGCCCAAGACCAGCAGTCGCCGGCGATCGAAGCGGTCGGCGAGCACGCCGGCGAACAGGCTCAGCAGCACCACCGGCAGCGTCCAGGCGATACCCACGATCGCGAGCGCGCCGGGGTCGTCGTTCGTGATCTCGTAGACCTGCCAGGCGAGCGCGATGACGTAGATGCCGTCGCCGATCATCGAAACCGTCTGCCCGGTCCACAGCAGCCGGAAATCTCGGATCCGGAGCGGGCGCAGGATGCCGAACCGCGAAGCGACAGGGGGCGCGGTGTCGGTCACGTTTCCAGGATACGGAGCGCCGGCGACCTCGGCGTTGCCGGGAAGTGCTCAGCGCAGCTGGTCGAACAGTGCGAGGTAGGCGCCGAGGTAATGCGTGGGCAACCAGTGGGTCTGGACGCGTTGTCGGGCGGCCGCTCCAAGCTGGGCAGCCCGTCGAGGGTCCGCGAGCAGTCCGTGGACCGCGTTGCCGAACGCGGTGAGGTCGCGCGGGTCGACGAGGAGCCCGTGCACGCCGTCACGGATCTGGTCTCGTATGCCGCCCACCGCCGAAGCCACGATCGGGCGCTCCTTCCACATCGCTTCGGTCACGGTGAGGCCGAAGCCCTCCGCGAGACTCTTCTGCACCACGACGTCGGCCCGGCGTTGGAGCGCGTTCACGATGATCGCGTTGGCCTCGACGTCGTCGGTAGGCAGGTTGGCGATGTGGACCCTGCTCCGATGCTTCGTCGGCAAGCGCCTCCAGGCGTCGAGGACCTCGGCGAGCACCGCGTCGGCCTCGGGATCGTCGGCCACCGATGCCGGCCTGGGTCCCGCCAGCATCAGGTGCGCTTCCCCGAGGGATGGGTCGGCCGCGAACCCTCGCATGACACCGATCGGGTCCTTCAGCGCATCCCATCGCGACACCTGCACCACCAGCGGGGCGCCAGGGGGCGTCGGGCGCGTCTCGGCGACCTCGGCCAGCTCCGTGATCGCGTCGGGCGAGCCATCTTCGCGGAGGAACGACACCGCTCCCGCTGGACGATGGTCCAGCAGGCCCGCCGCCCGCACGATCGACTCCACGTGTTCAGGGTCGAGCTCGACGTTCTTGCGGGACGTGTCGTCGATGCACGGCGGGATGACATGAACGCGGTCGGGGTCGAGGCCATGCCAGGCGTAGGCGCCCCGTGTGAAGGTGGCGGCATGGGCGGCGAGGACATCAGCCTGCAGGAAGTCCCAGGCCGAACGTGTGATCGCGTTGGGCATGTCGATCCCCACGTGGCAGGTCCACACCACGGTGGCGCCGGCGGCCACCAGGCCGGGCACCAACCCGAGCGGCTGTGGATCGTGCACGACCACGACGTCGCCGGGGGCAACCAGGGTGAGGATCGAGCGCAGGTTCGCCCGCGTGACCTCGTCGAAGTGCGCGCGTTCCTCCGGCCCCAGCGGCCCGCCGTCGCCGAGTTCACCGTGGAGGCGGTTGTGGATCCGCTTCGTGATGTCGAAGAAGGCCGGGTCGGCGTCGATGACGAGCCAACGGGTGGCGATGCCGTCATCGGCCAGGTAGCCGAGACACGACCGAAGGAGTTCCGCGACGCCGCCACCTTCGGCCGTCGCGTTGATCTGCCAGACGGTGTGGCCGCGCAACGTGGCGCGCACGGTTCGAACGAGGGAGTCGTAGCGCGAACCCGCCTCCGCCCCCGCGATCGAGCGGAGGCGTTCCGCGTTCCGACGCACGATCGGCACTTCGAACACGGGACGGTCCCGAGTGGCAGCTGCGGTCGTCACGCCCGGGACCGTATCGCGGGTTCGCGTCCACGCCTCCTGCGAAAGTCCTGTTCGACCAGGGTCGCACGGCCGCTATCGGCGTGGGCGACAGTGCCACGGTGACGGTGGAGTCTCAGAAGGGGGCCGCCATGAAGCTGATCGACACACGATCTCCGCCGGATGGTCCCTTGGCCAACGCCGGGTCCGTGTGGGACCATCCCTGGACGGTTCTGCGGCCCCCCTGGCGGTGATCGCCTCCGCAGGCCCAGGAGGTAGTGAGCGATGCGTCGCGTGACGATGGTGATCCTCTCGGCGGTCATGCTGTTGACCTTGGTGGCCGGGCCCGCCGATGCGGGTTCACGATTGGTCACCAAGACTGGCCCCCTGCCGTCGGTGCAGGGCGTCGTGATCGAGGGTGCGTGCCCGTTCCCCGTCATGTGGTTCGACCGCGGGGGCCGCACGCTGACCACCTACTACCGCAACGACGTCATCGTCGGCCAGAAGATCACCGGCACCTCGAACGTCATCCTGACGAACATGGCTTCCGGGCTGGAGCTGACGTTCGCCATCGAGGAGACGCAGTCGATCGCCTACAACCTCCGGCGTGGAAGCGCCACCACGGTCCAGGTCGGATCGTCCGGGCTGTTCTACGACCCGGGCACCATCTCGGGGCAGCCGTCGTTCACCTGGTACGGCGGAGTGGCCGCGACCTCGGGCCGCCTCGACCCCAAGACGTTGCTGTACCAAGACGTCGAGTGGCAGCGGAATGCGGGCATCGAGGGCGACGTCTGCGACATGCTCGTCACGGGGCTCAAGACCCGCCACTGAGAGGGCTCCTCACGTCCCCCAGAACGGGCGCACCTCGATCGTGCCCGTGGCGGCAACGGGATGCTCGGCGGCGATGCGAACCGCTTCGTCCAGGTCGGACGCCTCGATGATGTCGAAGCCGCCGATCGCCTCCTTCGTCTCGGCGAAGGGCCCGTCGGTCACCATCACCTTCCCGCCGCGCGACCGCACCGATCGTGCTCGCCTCGGCGGCGCCAGCCGGTCGCCGAGAACCCAAGCGTCGCGTGATCGCAGGTCGTCCAACCACGGCATGTCCTCGTCCTCCGCCGGTTCGTCGGCGGCCGGCTCCTGGTCCTCATCCAACCGGCCGGCGTCCCAGCACACCAACAGCAGGTATCGCATGATCCGCTCCTCTCTGCGGTCCGTCTTCCCTGCCTCCTCGACGAACGAGCATGCGGCTCATACGACATCTGTGCACGAGATCTTGTCCCGGGCCCAGATGGCGCTTCGCGTTCAGAAGTCGAGATCTTCCGGACGAACGATCCACAACCCCGTGAGGGTGTCGCTCGCCAGGATCAGGCTCTTGTGCCGAAGTGGGTAGACGCCCCATATGAAAGGGGAACCTTCCGGACCGGGAGGCACGAAATGGCCCAGCTGCTGGGTCACGCCTCGCTTGTTCATGGTCCACCACACGATGCCATCGGCGTACCACGACGAGAAGAACTGGTCGTTGTGTACGACCTCGGTGTTGTGATCGGAGTAGATGCCGTCAGTCCTGGTTGAGCGGCTATTGTCCGTGGAGAAGGTCCCCAGCAGTCTGGGATGGGTCTCGTCGCGGTTGTCGTAGACGTAAACCTCTCCCCAGCCACCGAACTCCGCGACGCCGGGGCTGGCGACCGGCGAGAAGTCCTCGGTGTTGATCACGAGCCACCGTCCGTGGTTCGCGAGCGTCATCGAGTGGTTATCGCCGTCCTCGTCGGGCGGGATGATGTCGATGACGCGAACGATCTTCGGCGATGTCGGCTTCGAGATGTCCAGGTTGACCGTGCCTGCGTCCCAGTTCGAGACGTAGAGCGACATCCCGTCGTTCTGGAAGCGGACGCTGTGCGCGAACTGCTTCGGAAGCCAGCCCGTGCCTCTGATCGGATCGGCCCCGAGGGTCCACTTGGCGATCGAGGTGGGGTGATCGGGGTCGGTCGCGTCGATGATGTTCACGGACCGCTTGCCGTAGGACACGTCGTGGTCGATGGAACTCCGGGCGCACCCGGCCAGGACCAGCCCGTCATCGCGCTGGACGGCGTCGATCTCGTGACACCCGGCCGTTCCACGATGCAGGTTCCAGTGGCTGAGCATGATCGGGTGTCGAGGATCGGATACATCGAAGAACCGCAAGCCGGGTGCCACCTCGGTCTCGTTGCACGCTTGGACGCCGACCACCGCCAATTCACCGGAGAACGTCGGCGCGTCCACATGGATCACGACCACGTCCTCGACCCGCGTGTCGGGTCGGTTCGACAAGGTGCTCACGAGGGACGGGTGCTCCGCGTCGCGCAGGCTGACCACCTGCACGCCATCGCCTCCGCGGCCGTCCTCGCCGCATCGCGAGCCGACGTAGGCGTAGTTGCCGTGGCCCCACACATCGCCGTAGTCAGCGAACCCGTCGAGTTCGCTGTGGCCGACGAAGTCGAAATGCTCCAGCGTCATCGGCAGATCCGAACCTTCCACCGAGCTGAGCGGCTCACCAGCCATGAGGCCCTCGGGATCTCTGACCGGGGAGCGCGCGGACGCGGCGATCCCGCCGGCGGCCAGCATCAACGCCAGAGAGGCTACGAAGAACGGGGCTGCGCGCACCTTCATCCTCTTCGAGATACGCATCGAGGCCGGGAGCTGGTTCTCAACGGTTCCGCTCTCTTGCTCCGACCGTCTGGGAGCCCTCTACTGGCTGGTAGCACAGGGTCTTCCACTGGTGGCGCGCCCCGAGGGATTCGAACCCCCGACCTTCTGATCCGTAGTCAGACGCTCTATCCGGACTGAGCTAGGGGCGCAGAACGACAAGCATACCGAACGGCGCAAGCCCTCCCTGCAGACGCATCCAGCCCTGGGTCGACCACGTCGGCACCCTACCGAGCTTTGAGGTTTCACGCGGTGCGCAACTCTAGGAGCGACTCCATCGTGCCGATTCTCACACGCGAGACGTGCACGTCCTGTGGGAGGGAACTCGCCGTTCAGCCGCCGGAGCCGGGGCGCCTTCACCGGGGGCCGGCAACGGCCGCACCACTGACCGTTCCAGCCGGATCGCCGAAACGGGCCGCCGAACACCCCCGTTCGATCGACCGATTGCCCGACGGCCCATCGATCATGTCCGGCGGCCCGTCCCCGGCCTCAGACCTCCAGCGATCGGAGGCCAACCGGAGGGTACGGTTCGGCTCGTCGCCGCCTCAATAGGCCTTTCGGCCAAAACGCTTATGCGGCGGCAGTCCCGAGCGCGGTTACAGCCCGGCGGCGACGGCGGCGCCTCGGCCCCACCACATCGCCTGTGACAGCGACCGCAGCAGGATCTCGGCCGATGCGAGGTTCGTCGCCACCGGCACCCCGTGCACGTCGCACACCTTGAGGAGCGCCTGGATGTCGGGTTCGTGCGGGTGAGCTGCCAGCGGATCGCGGAGGAAGACCACCGCGTCGACGTCGCCGGCCACGATGCGCGCGCCGATCTCGAGGTCGCCGCCCATCGGGCCGCTGTGCACGCGTTCGACCTCGAGATCGAGTTCCTCGGCCAGCCGTGTTCCGGTGTGGCCGGTGGCGATCAATCGCAGATTGGCCAATGCGTAGCGGTAGCGCGTGGCCAGGCGCAGGAGGTCGTCCTTCTTCTCGTCGTGCGCGACCAGGGCGAGGACAGCGCCGCCGACCTCGTCGTCTCGTTGCGGGATACCCATGGAGGAAGCCATACATCGAGGCTACGAGACACGCGGCCCGGTTCGGCGTCTCAGAGGTAACGGTCGTGTGAAGCTTCGCGGGTCAGCAAGCACCCGGCGGCGCGCAGGCGCCTAGTAGGTCTCCCAGCCGGCCACGGTCGGATGGTCGACGGTCGGGATCTCGACCTGAGCGGCGCCGCCTGGTGTGCCCAATCCGGAGACGGTGTCGGCGAAGAACTCGGCGTTGATCGCCGTGAACGGCTTCCACTCGCCGGGGATGTCGTCCTCGGTGAAGATCGCGGTGACCGGACAGACCGGCTCGCACGCGGCGCAATCGATGCACTCATCCGGCTGGATATAGAGCATGCGAGGGCCTTCGTAGATGCAGTCGACCGGACATTCGTCGACGCAGGCGCGGTCTTTGACATCGATGCAGGGTTCGGCGATGACGTAGGTCATGGGCGCAAGCCTACCCTGGAGACGGCCATTCCATACCGCGGTCGGCGTCGGACCCGGCCGTCAGGATCAGGTGGCGTGCGGAACCAAGGCAGGGGATTCCACGTCTACCACGACCGGTTCGGCGTCTCCGGCGATGATCGGGGCGGGCTTGAACCCCTTGATGACGAGGTAGAGGCCCAGCGACAGCTCCCAGATGAACTCCGGGATGGTCGCGATGACCTGCGCGGTGGAGCCGGGCGCGATCACGTCGAAGATGACCGCGGTCCCGGAGAGGATGATCAACGGCCCCCCGATCAACCCCAGCGTAGCCATGCGTCGCGGCACCAGTCCGGACGTGAACATCAGGTAGCCCAGGATCAGGCCGTTCCCGACGCCGACGATCCAGCCGGGCCCGAGCAGGAACGTCCAGTCGTGGACCGCCACGAGGGACCGGCCGACCGTGACGAACGAGCCTGCATCTCCCACGGCGCCGGCCGCGAAATCCTGTCGCAGCGTCAGGGTCGCGAGCAGGCTCACGATGCCGATCGCGATGAAGGCGGATTCGATGATGCGAGCGGTGACGTAGCCGAGCGCGAGCGTCTCGTTCTGCCGCTTGAGGATCGGGAACAACACGACGGCGCTGGCGACGTTGGCGACGATCAGGATCATCTCCAGGAGCGCTCCCATGGCGACACGGCTGTCGGCACCGGGGCCGACGATGAAGCGGACGTCGTCGAGCACCGGGGTGTAGAACACGAGCGCTGCCGGGATGGACACGACGAAGGTGATGATGAGGAGCCAGCCCGCCAGGGAGGCGGTCCTTCGGGGATCCACGGTCGATGGGGCACTGCTGCGGATCGTGGTGGCGCTCATGGCGCGCTCCTTCCGTCGATGATCCAGCAAGGGAACGCGTCCCCGGGGCAGGTCTCGGGTCCGCCTACCGCCGCGACGGTGGAGAGCGAAAGAAGAGCGCCAGATGAACGTGCCGTCGTTGGCCTACCGGCTCACCGTACACCCTTCAGGTGCGAGGGCCTCTGGCACGGAACTCGCTGGCTCGACCGCGGAGACGGAGAGATTCGAACTCTCGAGGGACGGTTAAGCCCCTAACCGCTTAGCAGGCGGCTCCTTTCGGCCTCTCAGGCACGTCTCCGTTCCCGATTGTACGGGCTAGGCTTCGCGCCATGTCCGACGTGGTCATCGTTGGTGGAGGCGTGATCGGCGCGGCATGCGCGCTCGAACTCGCCGAGCGCGGCGCCTCCGTGACGCTGATCGAGCGCGACCACCTGGCTGCCCACGCCTCCGGTCGCAACCAGGGTTTATGGGTCCTGCCCGAGGACGAGGCGAACCTGCCGATGGCCCAGGCCTCTCTGGCCCGATACCTGGAGATCGCGCCCGATGCGCCGATCGACGTCGGCCTGGACCGCGAACCGGTGGGCATGGTGCTGGTGGCGAACGATCGCCAGGAGTTCCAGGCCGCCAAGGCCGCCGTGGCCATGGCACGCGCCCACGGCGTAACCGTGGACGAACTCGAGACCCCGATCGCGATCCGCGACACCGAACCTGCGCTCACCCGCAACCTGGCCGGATGCTGGCTCGTTCACCACGGCCATCGCATGGACCCGGGCGCCCTCACGGTCGCGATGGCGATGGCTGCCGCCGAACGAGGTGCCTCGATCCGGCATCACCTGCATGCTCGGGCCCTCGCGACCCGCGACGACACGGTGCGCGGTGTGGTCACCGACGATGGCATCATCGAGGCCGCCACCACGATCGTGGCCGGCGGCCCGTGGAGTCAGGCGCTGCTCGATCCTGTCGGCGTCCATCTCCCGATCGTCGGCGCGCGGGGATGGATCGCGCGCCTGGAGCCCGATCCGGATCTGCTGACCCACTTGATCGAATCGCCAGGCCAGCACGCGGCGCTGCGCGAGGACGGGGCGAACCTTCGCCCGACGGCCGCCGAGGTCGCAACCGACGGGTTCCCGAACAGCGCCATCGGCACCATCGTGCACCCGCACCGAGACGGCCGAACCGTCCTGGTGGGGTCGTCCCGGCAGACCTGGCTCACGCCGGAACCAACGGAGGCCGATGTGATCCCACGTCTCCTCGCCGCCGCGATCGCGATCGTGCCGGCACTAGGGCGCGCGAAGCTGCAGTCGTCCTGGTGGGGCCTGCGACCGCTCTCGCCCGACGAACGACCGTTCGTCGGCGTGGTCCGGGAGGGCCTGATGGTCGCCACGGGCCACGGCTCCGAAGGCGTGATCCTGGGGAGCGGCACCGCCCAGCTGGTGGCGTCGCAGATCGCCGGTGAGGCACCCCCGTTCGACCCGTCGCCCTTCGATCCACTGCGCTTCGAGTCTTGACTCGGATGGGCCGTCGTCAGGACAGCACGTAGGCCACCGGTGCGGCCACCATGGCGAACAGCGCGATGCTGACCAGCGCGTTCGACAGCCACCCGGACCGCCATCTGCCCACGGTGCCCTCGTCGTTCACCAACAGCAGCATCAGCAGGATCAACGGCGGCGCGGCCAGGCCGTTCAGCACCGCCGCCAGGAACAGTCCATGGATCGGGTCGATCCCGGCCAGGTTCATCGCCAGGCCCGCCAGCACTGCCACCGCGATCACCAGATAGAACCCTCGTGCCTGCCGCAGGGTCCGACTCAGCCCTTCGTGCCATCCGAACGCCTCGGCGAGCGCGTAGCCCGTCGAGCCCGCGAGCACCGGGATCGCGAGCGCGCCAGTTCCCACGATCCCCAGCGTGAACAGCAAGCTCGCGAACCGCCCGGCCGCGGGTTCGAGTGCGCTCGCGGCGTCGGCCGCGGTCTCGACCTGGCCACCGTTCACGCCGTGGAGGACGGTCGCCGCGGCCACCATGATGGCGAACATCACCGCGACGGCCGAGATCATCCCGGCGCCGACGTCGCCCCGCATCGCGTGCACGTGTGTCGCCTCGACGCCGTGGTGCTTCACGCCTTCGAGTTCCTCCTCCTCGACCTCTTCGCTCGCCTGCCAGAAGAACAGGTACGGCGAGATCGTGGTGCCGAGGATCGCGATGATCGCCGCGAGCTCGGGACGATCGAGCGAGATCGAGGGCAGGAACGTCGCTCGCAACACCGCCGGCCAATCGACGTGGACCACGAAGAGCACGACGACGTAGGTCACCAGCGACAGGGTGAGCCAGCGAAGGACCTTCGAGTATCGGCGGTAGGAGATGCCCACCTCGAGACCGATCAACACGATCGCCACCACCACGATGATCACGGCGAACGGGATAGGCGCCAGCAGGCGGACCGCCGAGGCCATCGCCGCCAGGTCCGCGCCGATGTTGAACACGTTGGCGACGCACACGAGCGCCACCGCGAACCACAACACCGGTCGAGGGAACCGGCGGGCGATCGAGGTCGCGAGACCGTGCCCCGTGGTGAGACCGAGCCGGCCGGCGGTCTCCTGCACCGCCGCGGCCAGGGGCAGCGTGAACGGTGCCAGCCACAGCAGCCCGAACCCGAAGGTCGCGCCGACCTGGGAGTAGGTGCCGATGCCTGAGGGGTCGTCGTCGGCAGCACCCGTCACCACGGCGGGACCCAGCCGGGAGAAGTAGCCGAAGCCCCTCAGATGCCGTCGAGTTGTGTGGTGCGGTCGGCGGGAGGCCACACCGCCACCCTATGCCGGGCCCGCGAATCTCAGCGATGCAAACGGCCGGCGGCGGCCATCAGCTCGAGCGTGCGATCGACGGGCAGGCTGTAGAGGGTCCACCCGTCCTTGCCCGTGGTGGTCTCAGCCGCCAGCAAGGCGTTCACCACCGCTCCCTGGGTAGCCTCAACGGCCGCCTCGAACACGCGGGAGAGCAGCCACGGCTCGTCGCCGGGGCCATCGGCCACCGCGCGAAGGTCGGCGACGGCGCCACCGTAAGACAGGCGGTTCGCCGTCGAGAACGCGATCATCTGCTCGCCGCTGCCGTTGGAGGCGTACGAACCGGTCGCGGCGAGCCCCATCCCCCCACGCTGGGCCAGGCGCCGGAGCTGGTGAGGCAGCAGCGGTGCGTCGGTGGCGACCACGACGACGCACGAACCGTCCTGGTGATGCGTGGGCATCAGGTCGGTGATCGCCTCGCCGACGTGGACGCCGTCGATCTGCAGGAACTCGCGGTCGCCGTAGTTGGTGAGGACGAGCACCCCCACCGTGAACCCGCCGGCGTCAGCCGGCAGTCGCCGCGACGCGGTGCCGATCCCGCCCTTGAAGTCGAAGCATGCCATGCCGGTCCCGGCGCCGACGCACCCCTCGGCCACCGGCCCGGAGGCGGCGTCGGACAATGCCGCCCCGACGTCGTCGTCGGACAACGGGAAGGACAGCACGTCGGACAGCCACGAGTCGTCGCACTCGCTGACCACGGGCATGACCTCCCCGGCGCCCGTCCGGTCGCGGCCGGCGATCCAGCGAACGGTGGCGTCGTAGGCCTTGCCGATCTGCAGCGACGACGTCAGCACGATCGGACTCATCAGCACACCCCACTCGGTGACCTGGTTGATGCCGATCAGCTCGCCGTAGCCGTTCAGGATGTGCGTGCCCGCGTAGACCCACTCCTGCCAGGGCTCCCCTTCGTGCGGGAAGATCGCGGTGACGCCGGTTCGGACCGCATCGGGAGCGCCGTCGACCCCGCGGATCAGCGTCCGGTGGCCCACGCGGACGCCGGGCACGTCGGTGATGGCGTCGAGGGGACCGGATTCACCGGTGCCGATCCGGATGCCGAGGTCACGGGCGCGGCCCTGTTGGAGGGGATCCATCGCGGCGGATGCTACCTGCCAGGTCGGTGGGCGGCAGGGAGCCTCTGGCGGCTAGAATCCCTGACCTACCGCCCATGGCCATCCTCACCCTCGGGATCTCCTTCCGTCGCGCACCGATCGAGCTGCTGGAGCGGCTCGCATTCACCGACGACGACCTCACCAAGGCGTACCGCCGCGCGCACGATCTGGACGGTGTCGACGGCGCCGTGATCCTGTCCACCTGCAACCGCGTCGAGGTCTACGGCGACGTCGCTAACTACCACGCCGGGTTCCTGGCCCTGAAGCGCCTGCTGGTCGAGACCCGGCACGTCGCCCCCGAGGAACTGGGCGAGCCCCTCTACTCCCACTGGGAGCAGGACGCCGCCGACCACCTGTTCGCGGTGGCGAGCGGGCTCGACTCGATGGTGCTGGGCGAGACGCAGATCTACGCCCAGGTGCGGGAGGCCCTCCGCCGCGCCGACGGCGAAGACGCCGCCGACCCCGCCCTCACCGGACTGTTCCATGCGGCCGTCCGCGCCGGACGGCGTGCTCGGCAGGAAACCTCGCTCGGCGCCGCCCCCGACGCGTTCGTGGCGCTGGGCGCCGACCTCGCCAGCGAATCGCTCGGCGGGCTCGAGGATCGCGACGTCGTGGTCGTGGGTGCCGGGCAGATGGCGGCCCTGGCCGTGAAGCACTTGCGCCACCAGGGCGTGGGGCCGGTTCGCATCCTCAATCGTTCCCTGGAGCACGCACGGGCCCTGGCCGAGCGCACGAACGCCCAACACGGCGACCTCGATGCGCTCCCCGATGCCCTGGTCACCGCCGACCTCGTCGTCAGCGCCACCGGGGCGGCCGGCACGGTCATCTCGCGGGAGGCCGCCGAGACGGCGATGAACGCTCGCGGCGAGCGTCCCCTGGTCCTGCTGGACCTCGCGGTGCCACGGGACATCGATCCCACGATCGCCACGCTCGGGGGCGCCGAGGTGATCGACGTCGTGGCCGTGCGCGACCATCTCGCCGAGCGCGACGAGCACACCGCTGAGGACATCGTGCGCGCACACGAGATCGTGGCCGAAGAGGTCCGTCGGTACGTGGTGCGCCGCCGCGGCGATGCGCTCGCTCCTCTGATCAAAGCCCTCCGCCGTCGCGGCGACGACGTCGTTCAGGGCGAACTCGACCGCCAGGCATCCCACCTGCGCGATCTCACGCCCGACGAACGGGCGGCGGTCGAAGCGCTCGCCCGGGGGATCGCCGCGAAGCTGCTGCATGATCCCATCGTGGAACTGAAGGAACGCTCCGAACCCGGCACCGAGGGCGTCCACGCCCGCGTCCTGGCGGAGCTGCTGGGGATCGACCCCGACGCCACGTGAGCCCTATGCGGATCGGCACGCGCCGCTCGCCGCTCGCGATCGCCCAAGCCGAAGAGGTCGGCGCCCACCTGTTGGCACACGGCATGGAGGTCGAGCTCGTGCCGATGACCACCTCCGGTGACGAAGGCGCCGCCGCCACGGCCGGGCCGCAAGGCCTCAAGGGCCTGTGGATCGACACGATCCTCGACGCACTGGAATCCGGTGAGATCGACGTGGCCGTGCACTCGGCGAAGGATCTGCCCGCCGAGGAGGACGACGGGTTCATGATCGCCGCCGTGCCCCTGCGAGCCGACCCCGGCGACGTCTTGATCTGCCGCAACCCCGGCGAGCTCGCACACGGCGCCGTGATCGGCACGTCCAGCCTGCGCCGGCGTGCGCAGCTGATGGCGGCGTTCCCGCGGTTCGATGTGGCCGACATCCGCGGCAACGTCGGCACACGGCTGCAGAAGCTGGCCGATCGCGAGGTGGACGCCCTGGTGCTTGCCGCGGCCGGTCTGGCGCGGCTCGGACTGGACCCTCCCCACACCAGGCCCCTCCCGCTCGAAGCGATGGTGCCGGCGCCCGGCCAGGGCTGCCTCGCGGTGCAGACCCGCGACGACGACGAAGAGACGATCGGCGTGCTTCGAACCCTGGACGATCCGGTGAGCCACCGCGCGCTGGACGCCGAGCGATCCCTGATGTGGCGGCTGGGCGGCGGCTGCTCGCTGCCGCTCGGTGCGTACGCCACCGTGGACGAGGATCTGATCCGGCTGGTCGCGATCATCGCCACCCCCGACGGCGACCGCGTCCTGCGTGTCAGCACCGAGGGCGCCACCCCCGAGGACGCCGCCGCCGAGGCCGCGAAGTCGCTGATCGCCCAAGGCGCCGAACGGATCCTGGCGCAGGTCGAGGTCGGGTGAGCCCGCGCTCGCCGAAGCCGCTCGCGGGCCGCACGATCCTCGTCACCCGGCCCTCGGATCAGTCCGCGTCACTGGTCAAGTTGCTTGACCAACGAGGGGCGCACGCGATCGTGGCCCCCGCCATCGAGGTGCTGCCCATCCGATCAGCGGCACTCACCGCCACCCTTCGTGGCCTCGCGAAGGGTGACTTCTCGTGGATCACGATCACCAGCCGGGCCACCGTGGAGATCCTGGCATCGAGGCTGGACTCCCCTGCGGACGTCCGCGCGAAGGTCGCCGCGATCGGCGACGGTTCGGCGGAGGCCTTCCGCCGTTGGACGCGACGCGCGCCTGACCTGGTACCGGCGACCTTCACCACCGTGGGCCTGGCACGGGCGTTCCCCCGGGGCCAGGGTCGGGTGCTGTGTGCACGCGCCGACATCGCACCCGAAGGCTTGGAGGATGCGCTAGCCGCCAAGGGCTGGAGCCCCACGCGCGTGGACGCCTACCGCACGCGGATGCCGCGCACCCTGCCCGCGGAAGCACGCCGGGCGCTGCGCGCAGGAGCCGTCGACGCCGTCACGTTCACCAGCGCCTCCACCGTGCGCGGGTTCGTCGGGGCGTTGGGTCCGGTGAAGGGCAACCCGAAGGTGGTGTGCATCGGGCCGGTGACGGCGAAGGAAGCGCGAGCCCACGGGCTGACCGTGTCCGCCGTGGCGAACCCTCACACGATCGACGGCGTGGTCGAGGCGCTCGAGCGCGTCTTCAGCCCTCGCCGCGCTGGCTCCTGAGCGGGCCGCCCCGGTACCCTGAGGTCATGAGCTACCCCGCGTCTCGTCCCCGGCGGCTCCGGCGGACACCCGCGCTCCGAGCCCTGGTCCGAGAGACCTCGCTCGACGCCGGCGATCTGATCGCGCCGCTCTTCGCCAAGGAAGGCATCGACGAGCCGGTCGCCATCGCCTCCATGCCCGGCCAGTTCCAGCACACGCTCGAATCGCTGCGCAAGGAGGCGGTCGAGACCGCCGAGACGGGCGTTCGCGCCTTCATGCTGTTCGGGGTGCCGGTGCGCAAGGACGCGGAAGGCTCGGAGGCCTGGAACCCGTCGGGCATCGGGCAGCAAGCGATCGCCGCGCTCCGCACCGAGTTCGGCGACGACGCCGTGGTGATGAGCGATCTGTGCCTGGACGAATACACCGATCACGGCCACTGCGGGGTGCTGACCGCCGACCGCACCGACGTCGACAACGACGAGACCCTGGAGCGGTACCGGCGCATCGCCCTCGCGCAGGCGGAGGCGGGAGCTCATCTCGTGGGACCCAGCGGCATGATGGACGGCCAGGTGGCCGCGATCCGGGACGCGTTGGACGTCGCCGGGCACACCGACGTCGGGATCATCGCGTACGCCGCCAAGTTCGCGAGCGCCTTCTTCGGACCGTTCCGTGAGGCGGCCGAGTGCGCGCCGAGCTTCGGCGATCGCACCGGCTACCAGCAGGACCCCGCCAACGCCGACGAAGCGCTCCGCGAGATCCGCACCGACATCGACGAAGGCGCCGACATCGTGATGGTGAAACCGGCCGTGCCCTACCTCGACGTCGTGTCGCGTGCCAAGCAGGAGACCGCCGTGCCGCTCGCCGCCTACCACGTCAGCGGCGAGTACTCGATGCTGAAGGCGGCGGCCGCAAAGGGCTGGCTCGACGAACGACGAAGCGTGCTCGAGACCCTCACGTCGATCCGCCGCGCGGGCGCCGACCTGATCCTCACCTACCACGCGAAGGACGCCGCCGGCTGGCTCGCGTCCGACCGGCCCTGACGCGGCGGCGATGACGAACGCCGGGCGCGCGTGGATCGCGGCCGCGGTCTCCGTGGGCCTGATCGGCGGGTTCCTGGCGGCGGACGCCCTCGACGATGACGAGACGACGGGTGGCACGCTCGCCGGCACCAGATGGGTCGTCACCGAGATGGCGGGCGTCGCGCTGGTTCCCGACGCGTTGCCGTCGGTCGGCTTCACGGCGACCCAGGTGCAGGGCGACGGGGGCTGCAACTCGATAGGTGGGGCCTACACGGCGTCGGAAGGGACGATCGACGTGTCACCGTTGTCCTCCACGCTCATCGGATGCCCGACGGCGATCGCCACGCAGGAAGCGGCGTTCAGCGCACGACTCCAGGCCGCCACGTCCTATGCCGTCGAGGGTGAGGTCCTGCGCCTCGACGGAGACCAGGGCTCGATCGTGTTCGCGCGTGCCTGAACGCGCGCGGTCGATACCATCCACGCCATGATCAGATCCGAGGACCTGTTCGCCCGTGCCCGCACCGTGATCCCCGGTGGCGTCGACTCTCCGGTTCGTGCCTTCGGGGGCGTGGGCGGCACGCCGGTGTTCATCGACCGCGGTGAGGGCGCCTTCCTCATCGACGTCGACGGCAACCGTTACATCGATCTCGTGCAGTCGTGGGGGGCCCTGCTGTTCGGCCATGCCCGCCCCGAGATCGTCGAAGCGGCGGTGCGCGCGGCCGCCAAGGGCACCTCGTTCGGCACTCCCACCGAGGGCGAGGTCGAGTTGGCGCAGCGGATCGTCGATGCGATCCCCAGCGTCGAGCAGGTGCGGTTGGTGAACAGCGGCACCGAGGCGGCGATGAGCGCGATCCGGCTGGCGCGCGGCGCCACCGGCCGCGACCTGGTGGTCAAGTTCGAAGGCTGCTACCACGGGCACTCGGACTCGCTCCTGGCCAAGGGTGCGGGCAGCGGGCTCGCCACCCTGGGCATCCCGTCGTCGCCCGGCGTCACCGAGGGCAGCGCGAAGGACACCCTTACCGCCCCGTTCAACGATCTCGAGGCGGTGCGGGCGATCTTCGCCGAGCGGGGGGACGAGGTAGCCGTGCTGGTCGTCGAACCCGTCGCGGCGAACATGGGCGTGGTGCCGCCCGTGCCGGGATTCCTCGAAGGGTTACGCGAGCTGTGCAACGAACACGGCGCGCTGCTGCTGTTCGACGAGGTGATCACCGGGTTCCGGATCGCCTTGGGCGGCGCGCAGACCGTGTACGGCGTGACACCCGATCTCACCGCGCTCGGGAAGGTGATGGGCGGCGGGTTCCCGTGCGCGGCCTTCGGCGGGCCCGCGACCCTCATGGAGCGACTGGCGCCCACCGGGCCGGTGTACCAGGCGGGCACGCTGAGCGGGAACCCGGTGGCCGTGGCGGCCGGGATCGCCGCGCTCGACCTGGCCCGCACCACCGATCCGTATCCCGGGCTGGAAGCGACGGCCGAAGTCCTCACCGACGGGATCGCGGCGGCATTCGCGGCGGCCGAGATCCCCGTGACCATCAACCGCGCGGGCTCGATGTTCAGCGTGTTCTTCGCTGATGGGCCGATCCGGAACTTCTCGGATGCGGGCGGGGCCTCTCACGACCGATATGCCCGGCTGTTCCACCATCTGCTGGCTGCCGGTGTGTACCTGCCGCCGTCGGGCTATGAGCTGTGGACCCTCAGCACGACGCACGGCCCCGAGGAGACGGAGAGGATCCTCGGGGCCGTGTCGTCGTTCAGGGGTTAGGCCCTGCGGGCTGGGCCTACCCCGGTCTCGTGCGGCGCTCGTCTAGGCGACCGCCGCGTGCTCCACCACTTCGCGCAGATCCACCTTCTCCACGTCGACGGCGAGGCAGAAGGTGCCGGTCACGCGCTCCAGGGCGTCGTGTGTCGGCGCCACCTGGCAGCGGACCGTGGCACGGTGCCCTTCGAGCGTGAACTCGGCCGTCTCGCCGTTGAGCGCGGCGACGTGCGCGTCGAGCAGCGCCAGGTGCGGCCCCTCCATCCCGAAGACCGCGATCAGGTCGCGTCCTTCAGTCTTGGAGAACGGCATGCCGATCACCTCTGTGGCGGC
The DNA here is from genome assembly GCA_046732015.1 of Actinomycetota bacterium. Taxonomy (GTDB): domain Bacteria; phylum Actinomycetota; class UBA4738; order UBA4738; family HRBIN12; genus JAOUEA01. The sequence continues at coordinate 4,126 of JBKPMF010000291.1, read as the reverse complement.
GCCGGTGACGGTCCGCAGGCGCAGCGCGGTGTCGGTGGTCCAGAAGAACACGGGCCGCCCCTCGGCCGCCGCGCCGATCGTCGCGGCATTCGCGAATCGCGAGCGCGGCGGCGGTGGCGGCGTTGGCACCGTGTCGGTGATGCCGATCAATTCCCACTGTCGCATGATGCTCACCCCTCCCGGGCTTCGGGGACGTTCTGGTACCTGATTTCGGGTAATCGAACGTGTTTCCGCATAGGCTGTTGGTCGGTATCTGGGGCCTGATCCGGGGATGGACTCACGGCGGAGGCAGTTCGGGCCCTTCGACCTAGGCAGCCGATCGCCTACCGGCACGGCCAGATCCCCTGCAGCCCTTGGGGATGCCTTCGAGCACTACGTAGCGGGAGCTAGGACCGTCGGCTCGACCAACGCTGGAGCTTCATGGATCGATGGGCGCCGACAGGCGCTCGACTCGCAGGGTGCGCTGGGTCAACGCCCCCGTCTCGTCCACCACGATCTGCAACTCGAGACGCCCGTGAACGCCCACCAGGGGCACCGTCACGCTGGTGCTCCCGTCTCCGTGGGTCGGACGGGCACGGCGAACCGGGGAGAACTCCGCCGCTGCCACCCGGAGCGCACGATCGTCGAGGCCGCGGTCGGCTTCGGTGTGACCGGCCGGCACCAGATCGGCCGGCCACGAAGGCTCGGAGGGCTGATGGTTCAGCACCGTGACCACGCGTTCGACGAGGGCTTGCAACGCCTCGGATGGTTCGGCGACCGACCGCACCTCCACCGATTGGACACGAGGCGCTCGCTCCCCGGTCAACAGGATCTCCACCCGAACACGCCCGCCGAGCTCGCCCGTGAGCCACCAGGCCACATGCGCCGGGGACTCCCTCGTAACCGGCTCGTCCGCATCACGGATGAGCGCTCCATGGGCCTCGCGGATCCCTTCGAACGTGGTCCGGCGCCGATCGAGCGGCTCGTCGAGATCGACGTTGAACGCGAGCACACGAGCGGCGAGGTCCGCGTCCCACGCTGCCAGCAGCCGCTCGACATCGACGCGGGCGGCTTCCGTCGCATCCCATCCCACCACCGTGCGGACGGGCGCGACCTCCGCCGCGACGAGCGACTTCAGCGCCTCGGCCGCCGGCCGGGACATCGGCGCGTAGGTGCGATTGCCGAGCGCGATCACCCCGACGCCCGAGGCGGGATGCCACCGCATGTGCGAGCCGAACCCCGGGTAGCCACCGCTGTGGTCCACCACGCGACCCAGCGTGAGGTCGTAGGAGACGAACAACCCGAACCCGTAGCCACCAGCCAGCAGTGAGGGCGCGGCCCCCGCCGACGTCCACCCGAGTTCGGGATCGAAGGCGCGATGTACCTGCTGCATCTCGCGTCGTGACGCCCGCGACAGCGGGTGCGGGCCCTCGGGGTCGTCGCGGGCGGGGACCGCCTCGGCGAACCCGTGCACCCACGTCGCGAGGTCACGCACGGAGCTGAACACCCCGCCCATCGACGCCAGCGCGCCGTAGCCATCGAACGGTTCGTCGACGAAGGCGCCATCCCGGTGCACGTGTCCCTGGGCGAGCCGGGCCGCGGGAACCTGACCGGCCTCGTAGACGGTGGCATCCATCCCGAGCGGGATGAGCAAACGGGCGCGGATCAGGTCGCGGTACTCCTGGCCGCTCGCGTTCGTGAGCACCCGGCCCAGGATCCCGTACCCGAGGTTCGAGTACTCGAACGAGGTGTCCGATGGCCAGGCGAACGTGAAGCCGCCGCCCAGCAGCTCGGCGAACGCATCCAGCGGGAGTCCCTGCAGACGGTCGCCCCACGGATCGTCGGTGGGCAAGCCGCTCGACATCGTCAGCAGGTGCCGGACGGTGATCAACGGCGAGTCGGCCGTCGAGCCCCTGAACCCGGCGAGTTCGGGCACGAACGTCCCGACGGGTTCGTCGAGCCGCAGCGCGCCCTCGTCGCGGAGCAGCAGCACCGCCGAGGCCGTGAAGCTCTTGGTCATCGACGCGATGCGGAAGACGCTGTCGGCGTCGGGGACGCGGTCCTCACCGTGGTGGAGCGTGCCGAGGCCGCGCGCGTGGACGAGGTCGCCGGCGATGACGACCCCGTACACCATCCCGGGGATCGTGCCGTCGGCGAACAGGCGCTCGAACGCCTCGTCGACGGCACGCAGCCCTTCGTCCCTGCCCATGGCAGAGGACTATCCCACGGAGAACGAGAGCCGCTACGCCTTCAGCTTCTTGAGCGCTGCTTCCTTGCGCTACGCCTTCAGCTTCTTGAGCGCTGCTTCCTTGCGCTACGCCTTCAGCTTCTTGAGCGCCTTGTCCTTCATGATCTCGCGGACGCAGTGGTGGCCGGGCATGCCGGTCACGCCGCCGCCGGCGTGCGTCGCGCTCGAGGCTTGATACAAGCCGGTGATCGGCGAGCGATAGTCGGCGTAGCCGGGAGCGGGCCGCATGTGGAACAGCTGATCCACGGTGAGCTCGCCGTGGAAGATGTTGCCGCCGATCAGACCCCACTCGTCCTGCATCTGCTTGGGACCGATGATCTGGCGGTGCTTGATCGAACCCTTGAAGTTGGGGGCCACCTCGTTCACGCGGTCGATCAGGCGATCCGCGTAGGCCTCGAGGTCCGCCTCGTGTCCGTCCTCCTCGGCCCACTCCTGCGGCACCCACTGCGTGAACATGCTCATCACGTGCGTGCCCTCGGGCGCCAGCGTCTTGTCGAACACCGTCGGGATCGCCGTGTCGCTGAAGGGCAGCGTGGCCGCCTCGCCGAACCGCGCTTCCTGGAAGGCCTTCTCCAGGTAGTCGACGTCGTCGAGGATCTGGATGGCGCCGCCGTGCACGTTCGGGTCGAACCCGGGGTCGGAGGTGAACTCGGGCAGCTCAGCGAGCGCCAGGTTGATCTTCACGGTGCCGCTGCGCGTCTTCCAGTGGGTGATGTCGTTCACGAAGTCGGCCGGCAGCTCGGTGGCGTTCAGCTGGTCAAGGAACGTGATCTTGGGGTGGCACGTCGTGACGACGATCGGCGCGATCAGCTCCTCGCCCCCGTCCAACACCACGCCGCGGGCTCGGCCGTTATCGGTCTTGATCGTCGAGACGCGGGCGTTCACGCGGATCTCGGCGCCGAAGAACCGTGCCGCCTGCTCGCACGCGGCGCTCACCGCGCCCATGCCGCCTTCGGGATAGCCCCATGAGGCGATCTGTCCGTCGCCGATGTCGCCGACGGAGTGGTGCATCAGCACGTAGGCGGTCCCGGGCGCGTCCGGGCCGGCCCAGGTGCCGATGATGCCGTTGACGGCCATGAAGCCCTTCAGCACCGGTGACTCGAACCAGCGGTCCAGCAGGTCGGTGGCGCTCATCGTGAACAGGCGCGTGATGTCCGCGACCGTCTGCGGGTCGATCTCCTTGCGCAGGGTCCACCCGAGCTGGGCGACGTCCTTGATGTCCTTGGCCTTCTTCGAGCCCAGGTTCGGCGGGGTCTCCATCAGCAGCGGCCCCATGATGTCGGCGATGCGCCCGATCCACGCCTCGAACTCGAAGTAGGCGTCGGCGTCCTTCTTGGAGAACTGCCGGATCGACTCGCGGGTCTTCTCCTCGTCATCGTGTTGGATGATCGAGCCGCCGTTGGGCACCGGGAGGTAGCCCATGCCCTGCGGATACACCTTGTAGCCGAACCGCTCCAGCTGCAGGTCCTTCTGGATGGTGGGCGGCATCAGGCTCATCACGTAGCTGAGTGTGGTGACCTTGATGTCGGGCGATTCCTGCCACGGGCTCATCGTGTCGGCGGCCCCACCGGTCTTGTGCCGGGACTCCAGCACCACGGTGCGGGCGCCGTGCTTGGCCAGGTAGGCGGCGGTGATGAGGCCGTTGTGGCCTCCGCCGATCACGATCGCGTCGTAGCGGTTGGCAGAGCTCATCGCTTGACCTTCCTTCTCTTCAGTTGCGCTATCGCCTTCGGCTACTCGAGCGCTTCTTCTTGTCCTGCAGGATCTCGCGCACGGCGTGGTGGCCGGGGAGGCCGGTCACGCCGCCGCCGGCGTGGGTCGCGCTCGAGGCCTGGTACAGCCCGGCGATGGGCGACCGATAGTCCGCGTAGCCCACGGCGGGCCGCATGTGGAAGAGCT
>JBKPMF010000290.1:0-5175 GCA_046732015.1 Actinomycetota bacterium | reverse complement strand
GAACCCCACCGGTAGGACGCCCAAGATGGTTCCCGACAGTCTGGCCTGCGCGGTGAGCGCCCGAACCTCGCGCGCTGCGGCATGACGTTCCCGGAGCGTGCTCGCGACCTGATCGAGGGTGGTCGGGAGGTCTCCCCCGCTCCGACGATTGAGCCGAAGCACGCCGGCGACCAGACGTGCATCGTCGGTGCCCACATCGGACACCCATCGATCGAGCGCATCCTCGAACGGCGAGCCGAGTTCGAGCGCCGCATCCATCGCGCACCACGTGGCCTGCAAAGGCGGAACGCTCTCACGCTCCGCGAAGCCGATGGCCTGTGGGACCGACATCCCCGCCCTCAGGGCGGAGGCGATCGCGCGAACCGAGTCCGCGAGTTGCTCGTCGCGTTCGGCGACGACCCGCGCCACCCGGCGACGCCGTCGCAGGTGCCAACCCCCCACCAGGGACCCTGCCGCCGCGATCCCGACGATCGGACCGGCGATGACGAACCCACCGACACCGACGAGGGCGGCCACACCCGCGACCCGGGCGTTTCCGGACACGGCTATGCGACTCGTGGGCGGAGCCGCTGGCCACCCCGACAGCGAGCCGCCACGTCGCATCGCCCGGGATCCTCGCTCCGCTAGCCAGGCAGCGAGGCCGAGCACCACGATGATGAGGCCGCTCAAGCGTCGACCCCGGGCGCGAAGAGCCAGTCACCGACGTCCTCGCCGCGATCGGTGAGCGCCGAAGCGATCTGGGGCACGGTCCCCGACGCTTCGAAGGCGCCGAGCTGACCTTCACGAGGGCGGAAGCGGAACAGTGGGGCCACCACCGGTTCGCCGCGGTGGGTTCCTTCCACGGTGGCGACCTCCCAGACGACCCGCCGGCCGTCGCGCCGACGTGCCAGGTGCACCACCAGATCGATGGCCGACGCCACCTGGTTGCGGATGTGGGCGGCCGGGAGATCGACGTCGGACATCATGGCCATCGTCTCGAGCCGCCAGAGCAGATGCCGCGTGGAGTTCGCGTGCGCGGTCGACAGCGATCCCTCGTGCCCGGTGTTCATCGCTTGCAACATGTCGAGCGCCTCGCCACCGCGGACCTCGCCGACGATGATGCGATCCGGCCGCATGCGGAGCGCGTTGCGAACCAGGTCGCGAACCGTCACCTGGCCCTTCCCTTCGACGTTGGCCGGGCGCGCTTCGAGGGAGACCACGTGAGGTTTCGCGAGCCGGAGCTCGGCGGCATCCTCGATGGTGATCAGCCGCTCGTCGTCGGGGATGAACCCACTGAGGACCCCGAGCAGCGTGGTCTTGCCACTGCCGGCGCCACCACTGACGATGATGTTCGCGCGGCCGCGGACCGCAGCTGACAGGAAGTGGAGCATGCGCGGCCCTAAGCTGCCTCCCGCCACGAGGTCGCCCGCTTGGATGGGAACGGGGGAGAACTTGCGGATAGTGAGCGCGGGACCGCGAAGCGAGAGGGGCGGCACGATCGCGTGGACCCGCGAACCGTCCGGAAGTCGCGCATCCGCCCAAGGCGATGATTCGTCGACCCGAAGGCCCAATGGTCCAACGATGCGTTCGATCAGGTGCAGGACGGACTCCTCCCCCTCGAATAGCCCATCCGGCGCCCTCTCGATGCGCCCCTCTCGCTCCACGTATACGTCGTCGGATCCGTTGACCATGACCTCGGTCACGTCCGGATCTTTCAGCAGGAACTCGATCGGACCGAACCCGACGACGTCGTCTGAGACTTCGTTGATCATGCGCGTGAGCTCGCGCTGCGGAAGGATCGCGCCGCTGGCACGCAGGAGCTCGAGCGCCTCCTCGCGAACCCGCACCCGCCGCTCGGTGCGAGGCGCCGAGGCGAGTCCGCGAGCGTCCACCCGGGAGCGGAGCTGGTCGCGCAACTGTCGGCGCACAAGGGCGAGCGCTTCGCTGCTCACGACGCCTCCAACACATCGACTCCGGGATCCAACACCTCGGCAGCCAAGCGGTCGAACGCCCGACCGATCCGGCCACGGCCCGGCAAGATCCTTCCATGGTCCTGCGCGCGCCCGACGGCGCGGTCGAACGGCAGGACGGTCAGTGGCGGCACCCCGAACACCCGTGTCACGTCACCAGGGGTGATCTCGCTTCTGGCGGCTCGGTTGACCACGAACCCCACGCGGCCCCGCACGCCGAGCGGCTCCAATGCCTCGAGCGCCCGAGTCGCCGCCCGGAACGACAGGACGTCGAGTGACAGCACCTCGAGCACCCGGTCGGCTACTGACAGGCCACCCCTCGCGCATTCATCGACGGACCGAGGCAGGTGCACGACGACCACGTCGGCTCCGCCGGCGGCTGCCTCGACGATGCTGCGGACGTCCTCGCCACGAACGGCGGCCGCGCATTCAGGGGCTGGCGCTAGCAGCACCCGGAACCCGTCGGCGTGCTTCCACAAGGCCTCATCCAGATGCTGGGCCGTGAGCTCGCCCACCATGGGCAACAGATCGGCGAACGTGTGCACGTCCTCGACGGGAGCGCCGACGGCCGCTGACACGTCGCCATACAGCGGATCGGCGTCGATCAACGAGCAGGCGGCGTCTCGGCGGGCGAACGCGGCAGCCAGATGGGTGGCAACGAACGTGGCGCCGGCTCCGCCGCGAGCGGCATGCACGGCGATGACCCGACCCCGACGGCCCGACGTCACCGGGCCCACCGCGGCCGCAGCGGTCCGTTCGGCCAAGGCTTCGCGGTCGCCCGGCCACACGTAGAACCCTCGTGCTCCGACGCGGAGGGCCGAACGGAGCGAAGCCACCGATTCGCGCGTCTCGAGGGCCAGGATGGCCGCACCGCGGATCGCCGCCGGATCGACCAACGCCGGCTGGGCGATGACGACATCGGGGTCGAGTTGGCGGACCGCTTCGGCCAACTGACGGTCATCGGCGGCGGTGGCGACCACACGAGCGCATCCACTTCGATCGAGGAAATGCATGACCTCCTCGACCACGTCGTGCGCTTCGAGCGCGAGCACCACCCTGGCCACGTTGTCCACTCGTCGGTTCCTTCCTGAGCCGCAGGCAGCGCACGGCGCGCCACCACGAAGGGAAGACGAGAGGGAGATGGGGTGACCACCGATCGTCGAAGCGGAGCCGCGAGCACCGAGGGGAGACGCAGGCTACCTCGCGCCCAGGCGAACGGTCGATCCCCGAGCCGGCCGATTTCGATCCCGGGTGCGGGGGACTGGTTCGCGGTGTGCCGGGGGAGGGATCGTGACAACGGTCATACTCCGGGGTGAGCGAGGAGGGTCCTGACCGTGGTGTGTCCATCGTGCGGTGCGGCGGCGCCCGATGACGCTCGGTTCTGTCCGCGCTGTGGCGCCGCCTTCGCGGCGGCCGGGACCGGGGCCGGGCGGTCGCGGCGGCCGGTGACGGTCGTGTTCAGCGACGTCGTCGACTCCACGGCGTTAGGGGAACGCCTCGATCCCGAGACGCTCCGCCAGGTGATGGAGCGCTACTTCGCGCAGATGCGCGGCGCGCTCGAACGCCACGGCGGCACCGTGGAGAAGTTCATCGGCGACGCGGTGATGGCCGTGTTCGGCATGCCGACGATCCACGAGGACGACGCGCTGCGGGCCGTGCGCGCCGCCGCCGACATGCGCCACGACCTGCAGGCCCTCAACGCCGAGCTCACCCGCGACTGGGGTGTGCAGATCGACATGCGCACCGGCGTCAACACCGGCGAGGTGGTGGTGAGCGGGGACGATGACGCCTCCTACGTGCTGGGCAGCCCGGTGAACATGGCGGCCCGCCTGGAACAGGCGGCCGGTCCCGGCGAGATCCTGCTGGGTCCCGACACCTACCGGCTGGTCCACAGCGCAGTGGAAGCGGAGGCCGGCGAGCCGCTCGACCTGAAGGGCTTCGACGAACCGGTCGTGCCGATGCGTCTCCTCGCGGTGCAAGCCGGTGGGTCCCTGCCCGCACGCGGTACCCGGAGTCCCGTGGTGGGGCGGGACGAAGAACTGGAACTGCTCACCCATCTGTGCAGGCGCGCAGCCGCCAACCGACGATGCCAGCTCATCACGATCCTGGGCGACGCCGGGGTGGGCAAGACGCGGCTGGCCGACGAACTGGTGGCCGCGCTCGGGCACGACGTGCGGGTCCTGCACGGCCGGTGTCTGCCCTACGGCGAGGGCATCACCTTCTACCCCGTGGCCGAAGCCCTCTCCCACGCCGCCGGCATCGATCCGGGCGACGAACCCGACGTCGGTCGCGAGAGGCTGGCCGCCGTCTTCCCCCCCGACGAACAGGACGCCGTCGATCCCGTCGCCGAAGCCATCGGCCTGGGCGGCAGTCCCGCATCGCCCGAGCAGACCCAGTGGGCGATCCGGCGCGCGTTCGAGTCGCTGGCGCGCGAACGCCCCCTGGTCCTGCTCTTCGACGACCTCCAATGGGCGGAGCCCACGTTCCTTGACCTGGTGGAGTCGATGGCCGATCGCACGCGCGAGGTCCCGCTGATCCTGCTGTGCACCGCCCGGCCCGAGCTGCTGGAGCTCCGCTCGGAATGGGGCGGGGGCAAGCGCAACGCCGTCACCACCCTGCTGGAACCGCTGGCGCCGGACGACATCGTCACCCTGGCCACGAACCTGCTGGGCGACGGCACGCTGGATGCCGCGGCCGGCGACCGCATCGCCGACGCGAGCGGCGGCAACCCGCTGTTCGTCGAGGAGTACGTCTCGATGTTGGTGGAGGAAGGCGGCCTGCGTCGCGACGGTGAACGATGGGTACTACCGGGTTCGGCGCTGCGTGTGTCGACCCCGCCATCTCTGGCGGCCCTGCTCGCGGCCAAGCTCGACCGCCTGCCGCCCGACGAGCGGGCCGTGCTGGTGTACGCCTCGGTGATCGGCAAGGTGTTCTCGACCGGCGAGCTGGAAGCGTTGCTGCCGTCGGCGCACATCCTGGATCTGGACGGCACGCTCGGTCGCCTCCGCGACCGCGAGCTGATCCGCCCCGCCCACGGTGCCGAGCCGGGCGGCGCCCCGTACGAGTTCCTGCATCTGTTGGTGCGCGACTCCGCCTACGAATCGCTGCCGAAAGCCACGCGTGCCGACCTGCACGAACGCTTCGCCGCCTGGCTTGAGACCAGCCTGGGCCCGCGGGCCGAGGAGTACCAGGAGATCGTGGGCTATCACCTTGGGCAGGCCCACCG
>JBKPMF010000289.1:0-4107 GCA_046732015.1 Actinomycetota bacterium | reverse complement strand
ACGCGATTCCCTTCAACCAGGTCAGCGGCCTGCCGTTCACGGCCGCCACGCTGGAAAACATGCTCGAGGATGTAGTGAAGAATGGCTAGCCCGACGATTCCCCTCAAGCTCACCGCCAAGGACTTCAAGTCCGACCAGGAGGTGCGCTGGTGCCCCGGCTGCGGTGATTACGCGATCCTGGCCGCCCTCCAGGGCTTCATGCCTGAGCTGAACATCCCGCGAGAGAAGATCGTTTTCATCTCCGGGATCGGGTGCTCGTCGCGGTTCCCGTACTACATGAACACGTACGGAATGCACTCCATCCACGGCCGCGCGCCGGCGATCGCCACCGGCCTGTCCGCGTCCCGTCCCGATCTTTCGGTCTGGGTGGTCACCGGGGACGGCGACGCGCTGTCGATCGGCGGCAACCACCTCATCCACGCGCTGCGACGGAATGTGAACCTGAAAATCCTGCTGTTCAACAACCGGATCTACGGGCTCACCAAGGGGCAGTACTCGCCGACCTCGGAGCCGGGAACGGTCACCAGGTCGACGCCGCTCGGCTCGGTGGACCACCCCTTCGACACCCTCGCGCTCGCACTCGGCGCGGACGCGAGCTTCGTCGGCCGGGCGCTGGATTCGGATCGGGCCGGGCTCACCGAGGTGTTGCGGCAGGCCGCCGCACACCGGGGGACCGCCTTCGTCGAGATCTATCAGAACTGCAACGTGTTCAACGACGGCGCGTTCGACCTGCTGCGCGAGAAGTCCCAGGGTGTGCACCACCAGATCCGATTGGTGGACGGCGAGCCGATCATCTTCGACGAGGGCAACAAGTGCGTGATCGTCGGCGACAACGGCCGGTTGCAGGTCAAGCCCACGTCCGAGGTCGATCCCGACCGGATCGTGGTCCACCAGGCGGGCGGTCGGCCGTCACTGCCGTTCGGGCTGGCGCATCTGTCGCTCGGACCGCACGAGGCGACCTGCTTCGGCGTGTTCCGCAACTTCGAGCGGCCGGTGTACGGCGAGGCGATGCACGCGCAGCTGCAGAGCGTTGAGGAGCGCATGGGCAAGGGCGACCTCGGCAAGCTCCTGCACGGCGGCGACACCTGGACCGTCGGTTAGCTCACTCGCCCGGGGGGCGGAACCGGGCTAGCGCTTCGGTGCTGACCGCTTCGACCTGACGCAGCTCTTCGACCACGTCTGGGAGGATCGCCAACAGCGCGTCCACGTCGTCGCGGGTGCTCGCCCTGCCCAGGCCGATGCGGAACGCGCTCGTGCCCGGCAGACCGATCCGCTCCAGCACCGGTGAGGCGTCCTCCGGACGCCCACTGCAGAGGGACCCGGCGGCCAGGCGGAACCCGCGATCGTCCAACGCCATCATCAGCACGGCCGGGTCGAGCCCGTCGACGCTGAAGCAGACGAGATGCGGGGTCCGATGGGTCGGATGGCCGTGCACACGCGCGCCGGGCACCGTGGCCTCGATACGTTCCCGCAGGTGCGCCGTGAGCGACCACTGCGCCGCCGCGACGTCGCCCATGGTGGCGAGCGAGGTCGTGAGCGCCGCCGCCATCGAGGCGATCCCCGGGGTGTTCTCCATGCCTGACCGGCGCTTGCGCTCACGATCGTCGCCGCAGGGATAGGCCGTCACCCCCACGCCACGTCGGACGTAGAGCGCACCGACACCGGGTGGGCCGCCGAACTTGTGAGCCGAGAGAGACAGGAGGTCGACCCCCAGCGTCGCGACGTCGACGGGGAGGCGCCCCACGGTCTGGCAGGCGTCGGTGTGGAACCGCACCTTCGCCTCGCGGGCCAGGCGCGCCGCTTCGCCGATCTGCTGCATCGTGCCGAGCTCGTGGTTGGCGTGCTGCACGCTGGCGAGCAGCGTCCCGGGAACGCGGATCTCGGCGACGTAGCGGTCCAGGTCGATCCGGCCGTACTCGTCGGCGGGGATCTCGATCACCTCGAACCCGTCGCTCTGCAGCACGTTGCCGACGCCACCCACGGCCGGATGCTCCACGGCCCCCACCACCACGCGCGTGCCGAGCTCGCGCATGGCCCGGACGCCGCCCCAGATCGCCAGCGCCACCGACTCGGTACCACCGGAGGTGAACACGACCTCGTCGGGTTGCGCACCGATCGCCTCGGCCACCGTGGCGCGTCCCTCGTCCAGGAGCGAACGCGCCGCGCGGCCCGAGGCGTGGATGTTGAGCGGATCGCCGTACGTGTCCAGGGCGGCGACGAACGCCTCCCGAGCTTCCGGGAGCAAGGGGGTGGCACTCGCCCCGTCGAGGTAGATGTCGGCGCTCATCCTGCAGAGCCTAGCGTCGAGATCCGCGAACGCACGACGGCCGGCGAGCAGGTCCGCCGGCCGTCGTAGACGAGTGGCGTTGGTCAGGGAGTGGCGGGTTCCGCGTCCTTCAGGAAGGCCGCCCAGTACAGGACCCCGGCGATGATGCCGCCGGCGATCGGCCCGACGATCCACACGTACCAGTTGGACCAGTCGTTCGTGGCCAGCGCCGGTCCGAGCCAGCGAGCGGGGTTCATCGCGGCGCCGGTGTAGGGCGCGAACGCCATGATGTCGAAGGCGATCACCAGGCCGATCGTGAGGCCGGCGGTCTTGGCGAACGGCCCCCGCTCGTCCACCGCGGTGCCGAACACCGCGAACACCAGGAAGAACGTGCACACGGCTTCGATCAGGATGCCTTTGCCGATCGCGATCTCGGGCGCCAGGGCGGGGATGCCGCCGTTGCCCTGCTCGAACACGACGGCCGGGACGAGGAACTTCAGTAGGAAGGCGCCCGCGATCGCCCCGAGGAGCTCGGCGATGATGAGGACCAGCGCGCGCTGTGACGGCACCTTGCCGGTGACCCACAGGGAGATCGCGACAGCCGGGTTCACGAAGCCCCCCGAGACGTGTGCGGTGACGGACACCATGATGAACAGGACCAGCCCTTGGGCGAGCGCCACGCCGGTCAGGTCGAGCCGGTCGGCCGAATACAACAACACCGCTCCCGCTCCGATGAAGATCAGCGCGAACGTCGCCACGAACTCCGCGATGGCCGCCTTGCCGATGCTCTCCAAAGCCCCTCCTCGTGGTTGCGTGGGCGCGAGCCTAGTCCAGGCGACCGCGCCCGGGCAAAGGCCGCAGGTTCGGCCGAACCCGCGTAGTAGCATGCCTGCCGTGGAAGCCCTCCTGGTCTCGCCCGACCCCGCGTCGCGTGAGCTCATGGCCCTGACGGTGCGGAGCATCGAGCGCTCGCTGGGCGTCGAGCTCCGGTTCCGGGCCGCCGCCAACGGCGAGCTCGGCATCCGGGCAGCGCTTCGCGACCGTCCCGAGATCGTGGTGGCCGACGAGATCGCCTCTCGGGCCGGCGCGTTCGCCCTTGCGAAGGCCCTGCGAGATGACAACGTGCCGTTCACCGGGGCCGTGGTCATCCTGCTCGAACGCAAACACGACGCGTGGCTCGCCGAGTGGTCGGGGGCCGATGCGTGGTACGTGAAGCCGGTCGATCCGTTCGAGTTGGCGGACCGGTTGTTGGAACTGGTGCATCAGAAGGAGAGCGCGTGAAGATCACAGGCTTCGACAAACGGAACGACCGCGAGTTCATGGTGGAACAGGTCATCGACAACGGCGGCTCCTCTCCGTGGGACGGTCAGCCGTTCAACGCGGACTACGCGATCACCTTGGTCAACGCGCTGAAGGAGGCAGAGGACGCCGGCAGCAGGCTGGAGTTCGCCCTGCAGACGATCGCCGACCTGCAGCCGGACTTCACGCTCGACGACGCCTCGGTCATCGGGCCGTTGAAGACCTCCCTCGACCGTCTGCGGCAGAACCTGGTGAAGCAAGGCTGAGCACGTGGCGATGACCCTGGGCGAGAACGGCTACGGCGTGCAGATCCGCGAGGCTGACCACGGCTGGCACGTGGAGATCGTCGATGAAGCCGGCGCGGTCGTGAGCGAGCGCTCCTGCCGCGACGGTTCCGAAGCGCGGACCTTCGCCTCGACCGTGCGCCAGCATCTGTACTGGCTCTCCGCTGAGCGGTTCCGCCAGTACTACCGGATCTGACGAAATCGACACGCCATGGGGTTCAACTATCAGCAGCCGGGCAAGGTCAAGAAGATCGACCT
>JBKPMF010000288.1:0-4072 GCA_046732015.1 Actinomycetota bacterium | reverse complement strand
GGGCTCGGAGATGTGTATAAGAGACAGGTCCTGTACGGCCGACCGCTCGACGGCAGGCCCGGCAACCATGTGCTCACCCCCCTGATCCTCGATGACGGGAAGGCCGTGATCGTCGACCGAGGCTGGGTGCCGTTCGAGCCGACGTATCCCCCGGTGGCGGCGTCGGCCCCTCCCGGCGGGACGGTCGAGATCACCGGGCTGCTGGGGGCCGGCACGCATCTGGAGGAGAGTCCCGCCGTCGAACGCGACGGCGACCGCATCACGGTGCTCTCGCGCGTCGACCTCGAGGCCTTGCAGGATCAGGTGCCGTACGAGTTGCTGCCGATGTACGTGACCCTTCGCACCCAGCATCCCGAGCAGGGCGAGCTTCCGGTCCCGGAACCGGCCCCCGAGCTCACCGACGGGCCTCACCTGGGGTACGCGTTCCAATGGTTCGCCTTCGGCACGATCGCGCTGGTTGGCTGGGTGATCCTGGTTCGGCGGGAAGCCCTGGACCGACGCGGAGTCACCGCGCAGACTGAAGGGGCATCACCCGAAGGCCACGAGGAGCTGGACGGAGCATGATCGTCGCGTTGTTCGGACTGCTGATGCCGCGGTTCATCATGGTGTTGCTGTGGCTGTTCTCCGACTACCTCAGCGAGGCCTACGGCACGTGGGTGTGGCCCTTGATCGGCTTCTTCATCTTGCCGACCACCACCCTCTGCTACGCGGTCGCGGTGCAGGAGCTCGACGGGTTCACCGGATGGGGCGCGGCGCTCACGATCCTCGGACTGTTGGTCGACCTGGGTGTGTTGGGTCGCGGCCGAGGGGTGTTCAAAGGCTCACGCGAAGCCGTCTGAACGTGCCCGAGGATCGTCGACCTCGCTCCTTGCTCCGAACCGCACCGCAACCCCCGGTGAGGCGTGCACGAGCGGCGGTCCCGTCGGCGACGGCAGCCCCGTCGCAGCGACCAGGCGCTCGTGCAGCGATCCGAGCACGGCGCGACGGAGCGGCCAGGGCGGGTGCTCGACCTGGGTTGCCAACAGCGGGAGCTCCCGTGCCGGCAAGGTCGCCGGGCCGGGGCTGTAGAGGCGCCATCGACAGATGAGGAACCGTTCCAGGTCGTTCAGACCGCGAGCGTCCAGCCGGTCGCCGAGCCGCACCTGCAGCGCAAGTGAGGCGCCGCGAGGTCGCGGCCAGCGACGCCGGCTCCGATAGCGGACCTGCGATCCCCGGCGTTCGACCGTGGTGCGAGCCCACATGTACGGGATGCGGTAGGTGTGTCGGGCCAGCACCACCCCGCCGAGCCGAGCGGCATCCAGCGACAGGAACCAGATCCCCCGCCGGCCGTCGGGACCGCGGACATAGGTCCGGACGTTCACCTCGGCGAATCGTCCGGCCCACGGCACGGCGGGCGTCCCGGGCGCTCGGATCGTCAGCCGGAACGGCACGACCCCCACCCAGGCGACCCCGTCGATCGTGTCGACCTGCAGGCCCGGAGGCAGCGAGTGGGCCACCGTCTCCGGGGCGTACGGCCAGTGCAGGAACGTGAGGTCGTCCCACCGCTGCAGCATCACGGGGCGGTCGATCGGTTCCGGCGCTTCGATCGTCGGTTCGTCGGCCGCCTCCCATGCGACGGCTCTGTGCGGCTGCATATCGCTCGCCTCCGTTCGACCGTCGGGTCTCCGGCATCGGGTTGGCCCGGCTGAGCACCCGCTTTGAGCATCCGCTCAAATCATACGGCTAGCTTGAACGGGTGTCGATCCCTTGCCCCTGTTCGCTCCTGGACGCGTTGGAGGGCAAGGAACCGGGAGCCCTCCGCCCGACGACGCCCTAGCCTGCCGGGCGATGGGCAGGTACCTGATCCGGCGGATCGGCTTCACCGTGTTGGTGCTGCTCGTGGTCTCGCTCCTGACCTTCCTGATCTTCGTGAAACTGCCGACCGGGGACCCCGCGCGGCGGGCCACGGGGAGGGCCTCGACACCCGAGCAGATCGCGAACGCTCGGAAGGCGTTCGGGCTGGATCAGCCGTTGTGGGTGCAGTACGGCCGCTTCGCGAAGGGCCTGATCCCACTCCCCGGGCTGTTCCTGTCCGAGGACGTCTACTACAGCTACGGCAACTTCATCCCCGTCCGCGAGGAGATCGCCCGCCGGCTGCCGGTCACGGTCGCGCTCGCGGTGGGAGGGGCTGCTCTCTGGCTGCTGATCGGTATCCCGGTGGGGATCGCCGCGGGCGTTCGGCGCAAGTCCTCGTTGAGTCGCGCCTCGATGCTGTTCGCGATCGTCGGTGTCTCCATCCCGGTGTTCTGGCTCGGCCAGTTGCTGCTCTACGTCTTCTGGTTCCGGTTGGGGTGGGCGCCGCCCAGCGGGATGGATATCGGCGTCGGCGTGTGGGGCTCGGTCCTGGGCGGCCGGTTCCTCCTGCCGTGGATCACGGTGGCGGTGGGTTACGCCGCGTTCTACGCGCGCATGGTCCGCAGCAACGTGATCGAGACGATGCACGAGGACTACATCCGGACCGCGCGGGCCAAGGGCCTGCCCGAGCGGCGCGTGATCTACCGCCACGGACTGCGGGGCGCGCTCACGCCGGTCGTCACGATGCTCGGCATCGACCTGGGAACCCTGCTGGGCGGGCTGTTCATCGTCGAGACCCTGTTCGGTTTGCCTGGGGTGGGGCAGCTCGCCGTCACGTCGATCTCAACGAACGACTTCCCCATGGTGATGGGTGTGACCGTGCTGGGGGCGCTGTTCATCGCGGTGGCGAACCTGACGGTGGACGTCGCCTACGCCGCGCTCGACCCCCGGGTTCGCTACAGCTAGGTCTCGCGCGTCACAACCGGTTGCGCATGCTCTCGGCCGCCATGTCGAAGTACTCGTGCAGGGCCCGGGCGACCGGCTCCGGGGGATCCAGGGACGCGATCGCGGCGCGCATCGCCACGAGCCAGTGGTCGCGCTCCTCCGGACCGATCGCGAACGGTGCGTGGCGCATCCGCAGACGCGGATGCCCGCGTTCGTCGTTGTACGTACTCGGCCCGCCCCAGTACTGCGCCAGGAACAGCGTCAATCGATGCCTGGCCGGGGCGAGGTCCTCCTGCTCCGGATACAGACGCAGGAGCACCGGATCGGCGGCCACGCCGTCGTAGAACCGGTCGACCAGTCGTTCGAAGAACGCCATGCCGCCGACTGCCTCGTACAGGGTCTGCTGGGTGTCCGCCACGACTCGGCAGTGTACGAACGTCCCCGCCCGCGTCATCGCTTCCTGGTAGCGTGTGGCTCGAGGGTACCGATCGAAGTTCGCTTACGAGCAGTTCCCTCACACCGGCGGATGTCACGCCGGCGCCTGAAGAGCAGCTCCAAGGCTCGGACGGCGAAGGAAGGAGGGAATGCCAATGGCAACCGGTACCGTGAAGTGGTTCAACCCCGAGAAGGGGTTCGGATTCATCACTCCCGAGGATGGCAGCGCTGACGTGTTCGTGCACTTCAGTGCCATCTCGGGCGAGGGCTACCGCAACCTGGAAGAGGGTCAGAAAGTCGAGTTCGACGTGACCCAGGGCCAGAAGGGTCCCCAGGCTGCGAACGTCCGCGGCGTCTAGCCGCAGACGGAAGCTCCTACCAGTACGAAGCAGAGGTCCGGCGCACCATGCGCCGGGCCTCCTTCGTCTTTGGCTTCGTCTTTGGCTTCGTGTTCGGCGTCGGGTCCCGGATATCCGTCGTTCGGCGATTCACGTTTCGGGGGCGCGCGGACGATAACCACCCGTATGAAGCGCTTCCGGATCGTTCACCTGTTGACCGTCCTGGCCCTCTTCGCCGTCGTCCTGTCCTCGTGCTCCTCGGGATCGGGAACCGTGTCCGACGATGGCCCCGAACCGGGCCAAGCGGCCGGCGGACACGGAGGCGATCGCGAAGGTGACGGTGGCGATCCCGTTGCCCTGATCCGCGCCGTCACCGCCAAGGTCGAGGACGCGGGCGCCTACCGGGCGACCTTCGAGATGGCGATCACGGCCCAGGGGCAGACGATCGAGGCCACCGGCGAGGGTGAGTTCTCCGACGACCCGCTGCAGGTCCACGCGATCTACCGGTTCACGGACATGCC